>JBKJUH010000399.1:0-3452 GCA_046590075.1 Agitococcus sp. | reverse complement strand
CGTAACAGTATAGTACGCATTGTCAGCAGTGGCTGATTCTTATAGCTTAGAACTTACGCAGAGTTTGTAAAAATATCATTTATAATCAATAAGTTGAATTCATTAGCAAATAAAATTGAGTTTTTATAAAAGCCATTAAAATCAATACCTTATTGGTTTTTCTGCGTAAGTCCTAAAGTAATCAGGTAAAGCTATTATGACTCAAGCACTTCAAACGTCAAGCCTGCGTGTTGTTGTAAACGGCTGATTAAACGTTCACCAAAAATAGTTGCAGGTGTCCAGAATCCACCTTTAACCGTATTTTTATCAGTTTCCAACGCCAAACAAACAGCCGCTTCACCAAGAATTTTGCCTGTCGAGCCATAACCAGGGTCACGGTCGCCTGTGACTTTTACTTGCAATGCTTGTCCGTTCGCTGTTTGACCATAAAAACGGAAGTCGTAACCACCACGCTGTTGCGCTTCTGGGCTAGGGCCTTCACCGGGTTTAGGCACAACAAAACGCTCAAGTAAATAACGACTCGGTGGAATGGCAGCAGCCCCTATAAATCCTGCTAGTCCTGTGGCAATAGCGGCCGCAGTTGCGTGACCTTTCAGACCTTTGCCTGTCATAACGGCTTCGTCATAACAAAAATCACGACCATAAGCGTGGTTGCTTACGGCATTGGAGCGATGAACTATTCTCGTGTTAATGCCTGCCATAACAAAGGGTGCGACCCAACTATTGGCATCTTGGTCAAATTCAGCAAAATTAACATTAGGTTGACGCACGCCGCTACCTGTTGGGCAAATAGCAAAAGGGTTCGACATGATTTTACGAATTTCGGGATTGCTAACACTTTCTTTGACGACGTTGAGAATGCTGGCCACTGTGCCGCCAGAAGCCGCTCCGTGCATATTTTTCACGCGCAGTTTGACACGAGCACAAGGTTGCCCAAAACGTTCGTTGGCGCGTTGTTGTAGAAAATATACGCCTAAGTCGGAAGGAATAGAGTCAAAGCCACAACAATGGACAATACGCGCGCCCGTACGTTGGGCGGTAGTTTCGTGTTCGGCAATCATGCGGCTAATCCATTGAACTTCGCCTGTTAAGTCACAATAGTCTGTTCCCGATTCCGCGCAGACTTTTACCAGAGGCGAGCCATACAGGGCGTAAGGGCCAACAGTGGAAACAATGACTTGGGTACTGGCACACATGGTACGCAATGCGCTTTCATCATCGGCATCGGCGACGATTAACGGCAATGTGGCGGCATTAGCACCGAGTTCATTGCGTAATTGTTGTAATTTAGCCAGCGACCGACCTGCTAACGCCCAACGGACTTCACCCGTCATGCCGTAGCGTTGCCAAAGGTATTTCGTCAGGATTTGACCAACAAAACTGGTTGCGCCAAATACAACAATATGGTGCTGATTCTGTGTCATAAAAGTTATCTCAATTAGGGGTTTATTGTTGACTTAGATTAAATAGGAAATGCAAGGGCTTATCAAACTTATAAGTTCAGGACTTAGGCATTTCACCGAAATGAGTGTGCAAATAAGCACTAACCGCCTAAGTCTTAAGGAGTTAATCCAATGTTTATTTTCGCTTTTTCTTTTGTCAGTATGCCGAAAATGTTCGCATCATCGTGCTAATCTTAGCTATAAACGCTTCATTTTGGCGCAGCAAATATACCTAAAACGATAAAAAAGTTGGCAAGGGTTTTGCATTTCCTTTGTCAAACCTACACTCCACATAGGAGCTACAACATGGCTTGTCGTAATATTGCAATTCCTAGCGAAAATAACAGCAGCTATTTTCTTCATCCAAGCCATTATGATGAAATGATTATGATGGATGAGCATCGTTCACACTATCAAGCGGTGGCTACGTGGTTGGAGCAAACACAACTGTCGTCAATGTTAGCAAGCCGAAAAAAAGCAGACACCATTTTTCGGCAAGAAGGTATTACCTTTTCCGTTTATGGTGACAACGCAGGTACTGAGCGTTTAATTCCATATGATGTCATTCCGCGTGTCATTCCTGCTCATGAATGGCAAGTCATGTCTAAAGGTTGTGAGCAACGTGTACTCGCGCTGAATGCTTTTTTGCATGATGTTTACCATGAGCAACACATTATTAAAGCAGGGATTATTCCTGCCGAACAAATTTTGACCAATGAGCATTATCAATCTGCCATGCAAGGTTTAACCTTGCCGAATCATATTTATGCCCATATAGCAGGTATAGATTTAGTGCGCCACAGTAACGGCACTTATTATGTGTTAGAGGATAATTTGCGTACGCCATCAGGCGTGTCCTATATGCTCGAAAATCGCAAAATGACCGAACGCTTATTTCCCGAATTGATGGCGAAGCATAAAGTGCAACCGATTCATCAATATCCCGACTATTTAAAAGCAACCTTGTTAGAGGCTTCCGCTGTCGGTAGTACGCCAACTATTGTCATTTTGACACCTGGAAAATTTAACAGTGCTTTTTTTGAGCACGCATTTTTAGCGCGGTCAATGGGTGTTAATTTAGTCAGTGGTAGCGACTTAGTGATTAAAAACGATATTGTCTATATGAAAACGATCAATGGCTTACAACGAGTTGATGTGATTTATCGTCGTTTAGATGATGCTTTTATCGATCCTTTAGTCTTTGATCCGCGTTCGATGTTGGGTGTACCAGGTTTGATGTCGGCGTATCGCGCTGGCAATGTCATTTTAGCAAATGCGGTGGGTACGGGTGTGGCGGATGACAAATCGGTTTATCCTTTTGTGCCCGATATGATTCGTTTTTATTTAAGCGAAGAACCGATTTTAGAAAATGTACCGACGTGGCAATGTCGTAAACCAGCAGATTTAAGCCATGTCTTAGCCAATTTGCCTGAGTTAGTGGTGAAAGAAGCCCAAGGCTCAGGTGGTTACGGCATGTTAATTGGCCCAGCGGCCACCAAAGCCGAGATTGAAGAGTTTCGCGTCAAAATCACTCAACATCCTGAGGCGTATATCGCGCAACCGACTTTAGCGTTATCCACTTGCCCAACCTTTGTGGCAGCGGGTATTGCGCCACGTCATATTGATTTACGGCCTTTTGTGTTGTCAGGAAAAACAGTGCGTTTAGTAGCAGGTGGTTTAACACGCGTGGCATTAAAAGCAGGGTCATTAGTAGTAAATTCTTCGCAGGGTGGCGGTACTAAAGATACATGGGTATTGGCTGAATAGTGGTTTATATGCAGATTGATTTAAGAATAGAGGATAAAAAAGATGACATTGCTACTGTCTGTGGCTGCTGATTTATATTGGTTGGGTCGATATTTTAGCCGCAGCCAAACCTTAGTGGACTTAGTGCAAACCAGTTTAAAAGACGCGAGCTTGGAAAGTCTCGGCATTCCCTTGAGTATTACGGGCACTTGGCAAAATTTTTATCAACAGTATTCCACACTAAGTGCATCCGCGTTGGCGGAG
>JBKJUH010000270.1:0-3864 GCA_046590075.1 Agitococcus sp. | reverse complement strand
CCTGCTTGATGGTCAAAGACGACGGCTAAGTCTTTATCGGCAAGGGTGCTAATAATTGCATTACCTTGTAGCGGTACGGTGTATTCGTCGGTATTACAAATGCCTGCGACAATGCCTTCGCCCACTCCCCAAGCGGCACTAATGAGCGCGTGTTTACGGCTACCATTTAAGGGATGCGCGGTAAACATCACCCCTGAAACTTCACCTTCGACCATTTCTTGAATAATAACGGCGGCTCGTATATCAGTTAAAGCAATGCCTTTACTTAAGCGATACTGCAAGGCGCGAGTATTAAAAGCACTGGCGCACACTTGTAATAAACTTTCTTCAATGGCAGCTAAACCGCGTTGAAATAAATAGCTGTCCATTTGCCCTGCGAACGATGCGCCTTGAGCATCTTCACCCAAAACCGACGAGCGAACGGCAAAATATTGATGGGTTTGTTGGCCAAAAAAATCACCTAGCTCAACTTTTAAGGAGTTAGGAATCTTTGCCGCCAATACTTGCCGACGAATATCGGCGGCAATGGGTTCTAAAGCGGCTAAATCATCGGTATTTTGGAAGTTGGCAAGGGCTTGTTCAATACTGTCATGCAAACCGTTATCGCTGAGTAATTGCGTAAAAGCAGACGTTGTCACTACCCACCAACGTGGCACTGGAATGGCTTCACGCGTCATCCACGCTAAGTTGGCCGCTTTGCCGCCCAATAATTCAGGGGCTAAAAACAAGGCTTCATCGGCGGTATAAATGTGCTGTTTCATTGACCCACTCCCTCAATATCCAGCAAGTTACGGAAAGCGCGATAGACTCGTTCCATAAACTCATAATGACGGAAGGTATGCGACATCATGTACATCGGTAAACGATTGACGACTAAATCCATCAGTGATAACACATAACCATAATGCCATTGTACGGGGTCAATGCTTTTGCCTGTGTGTTTTTCTAATTCCGTACGATGCAATTCGACATAGTATTGTATGTCTTCGGGCATGATGGGGTCATACAAAGTAAAGCCTAGCAGTTCGGCAAGGTCATGTTGGGGGAGATGTAAGGTGGCTAATTCCCAATCATAAGCACACAAACTGAGTTCGCCATTGCCATCACGTTTAAAAGTAATATTGCGCGGATTAAAGTCGTTATGAATCAGTGTTCGTGGCATGGATTCTATGACAGTCCACCAGTTTTTTAATTGATGGACAATGTCACGATACGAGGCTAAATCTTCTTCGGTAAACCATTCGGGAAACTCTTCGCGCGCATGTACGCCCAATAACTCCCATAATCTGAGTTTTTCGCTCATGCTGGCCGTAGTTGGATAACTCGCCAACCAAGATTGTTGTTTGAGTTCGTCTTCACGACCATACCAAATACTATGCACTTCAGCGATGCCGCGAATGGCTGTTTCGATGTGCTCACGATCCCAACTTGAGGTGTCGTCGGCCGTGTCTAATAACTCAACATCGTGTAAGTGTTCTTCAATAATAACGTAAGCTTCGCGCTCAGGGTCTTCGAGTACCCCATAAACAATAGGGGCGTGACGGGTAAAGCGTGGGTCTTGTTGCGACATCACACCCAGCTCACGAAGATGACAGCCTTTAAAGTCGAGCTGATGCCTAAAACTATTGAACTCTTGTGCTAAGCGAGGATTACACATGGCGGCAATACTATTGACCATGAGCACAACTTCCTCATCTAAGGGCTTTACTTTAGCAATAACGTTGATGCTGTCGCCATGTTGAGTGTGTAGCACAAAAGGAAAATGGCCAATTAGCTTGTTGATTTTGTGCGAGGTTAACTCCGTAATAATACTAGAGCCTTTCGAGTCAAGTTTTTGTGCTTCTACGTCTAAAATTAACGGGCAATCAGGATTGAATTTGCTCAATGCGGTATTAAAAAAGTCGGCGTTAAAGTCGCCCATTTTTAGATAATTGACAGGGCGATTGCGTCCTAGCTTTTCGTGAGCGCGGGCAAAGTGGTCAGCAGCAACGGCAGATAAGGTCGAAATATCCAAGGCTAAACAAAAACCCGCAATCACTTCGGCGAGTTTGTGGGCTTTATTGAGGCCAGCACAGCCTATCATTTCTAAACATTCGCGTTGTTGCGGCAGATTCGTACCGCCACCCACCGTACCAATCACCAAACTCGGTAACATCAAGGTGCAATAGACATTGTTTTCGTCGGTTAATTCCATGTGTAATTGCGCCAATGACGACTCATGGACACAAGCAATATCTTGGCCAAGCGCAGTAAACATCGCGCCAATGACGTTGGCGACATTGATGTTAATACCAATCATGCCTGCGCCAATTGAGCCCATGACAATATGTTGATAGGCCGAGACTAATTGCTTGGGAGTGATTTTGAGGATTTTTTCGCAAGTGTCTTCGGTGAGTAACACTTCGGCCATCACCCGTACACCACGACCTTTTAAGAAGGTTTGATAAGTGACTTTTTTGTCGTTGGAGAGGTTGGCTTCAATCAAGAAGTTTTCAATTCGTAAGCCTTCAAAACGACGAATTTGTTTCATCACCCATTTACACGCTTGCCATGTGCAAGTGGTGGTCATATTTTGACCTGCGGCATCACCTGTTTCATAGACAAAATGCACATGCACCGAACGCCCCATGACGTGGGGTGTCACTTCTTCTAAAGTCGCGTAATTAGAGTATTTATTGACTTCGTCGGCTAGGTCGCGGTAGTGGTCTTTAATCCATTCGGCAAAAAATAGCGCGTTATTCATGTTTTCAAAGACAAAAACAGGCACACGCATCATACGTTGACCCAATACGCGCGTCGTCACTCCACCAGAACGCGAAAGAGCCGTCGCGCCGCGTGTGGCAGAGGCGACTAATGCGCCTTCGGAGGTGGCAAATGGGGCATAAAACAATCCCCCTGCATGAGTGCCTTTGATATGTAAAGGCCCTGCAACACCAACAGGAATCTCGACCGAACCAATTAAGGCTTCAATGTTGCTCACCAATTTGCGCGGGTCAAAACGAGTATTTGATACTTCTTCTAAGGTGGCTTTGGTTTCGGCACGGACAAATGCTAAGCGTTCTTGGCGTGCTTCTTCGGTATATAAACCGCGTGCAGGTACTTTGGGTAAAGTACGGTCGGTATAAATAATTTCCGTGTCTAAGGCAGGCATAGAGCGTAATAAATAGCTGATTTCCCACAGCACGGCGTTGCTGTCTTCACAATCTTCAGACGACAGTTCAATTTCTGTTGGACAGTATGGCTCTTGGCGAACGGTACGCACTTTTAGGGACGGCAAAATAAAAGAGCGTTTTAGCAGTTCAATTTCGATATTTTCGAGTATGTAGCCCAGTGGTGGCGGTGTCTCATCTTCGGCAATCGACAAGCATAAATGGCCTTTGGACACATCAACAGGTTGCGCGGCAATGGCGTGTTCTTGAAAACGAAATACCGCGTGCGCTAAATGCTCGTCACCAAACATATAATGGGGCGCAAAAATAAAAGGGCGAATAGACATGATGAGATTTCCTATTTAAATTTGCACACTATGCGTGCTAATAACGACGGCAATTAACACGGCATAACCTGCTAACATGGTTAATGCGACCATCGCTTCATTTTTTTCTCGTCCTTTGATAGACGGTGTTTTACTAAATTTGACCAGTTGCGTCATGCCTAGGGCATAAAATATCGCCAAAATAATCGCTGCCCAAATAGGGAAACTCGGGCTGAGTAAATGAATTAAACCAATTTGATTCACTACCATCGCCGTTAATAAGCCCATCACTACCATTGCCGAACCTTGTGTACCAAAAATCCGCGAGTACGATTCAATGGTGTCTCTTTCTTCGTCTGGTGCTTTGGTTTTACGAGTAATTTCAAAAC
>JBKJUH010000219.1:0-15481 GCA_046590075.1 Agitococcus sp. | reverse complement strand
GTAATGGCTTCTTGATAACCCATGCCCACTAATAGCTCTTTAATTTTTTGTTCAGAAACCCCTTCGGCTTGGGGCGCAAGTTCAAAAGAAAAATGTGGCTTTTGGGTGGGGAGATTGTCGTAACCATAAACCCGCGCTAATTCTTCGATTAAATCCGCTTCAATACTGATGTCAAAACGATAACTTGGCGCAGTGACTAACCAACCTTCTGCTTGAGTGCTTACTGTCATACCTAAGCGTTGCAAAATATCGGTAATTTGCTCTGTAGGCAGCGAAAAGCCTAAGACTTGCTCAATTTTAGCGACACGCAAACTAATCGGTTGACGAACAGGTAAGGCTTCAGGCAAGACTGCTTCGACAATCTCACCGACTTCACCGCCAGCAATGTCGATAATCAATTGTGTTGCTCTTTCAATGGCTTGGCGTTGCAAATTAAAGTCCACACCCCGTTCAAAACGATGCGATGAGTCGGTATGCAAACCATAACTACGCGCTTTGCCCGCTAAGGCTAACGGTTGAAAGAAGGCACTTTCGAGTAAAATGCTTGTCGTATCAGTTGTGACTGCCGAATCTAAACCACCCATAATTCCCGCTAAGGCTAAGGGTTTTTCGTGGTCGGCAATCACTAAACACCCTGAGCGTAAGTCAATCGTTTGTTTATTTAATAAGGTTAAACTTTCGCCAACTTGTGCTTCACGGACGACAATACCGCCCTGCACTTTGCTTAAATCAAACGCGTGCATCGGTTGGCCTAACTCCATTAGCACATAATTGGTGACATCAATCACTGCACCTAAACTACTCATGCCAGAACGCGCCAATTTTGTTACTAACCAAGCAGGAGAAACCGCTTGTGGGTTAATGCCTTTAATAATCCGGCCTACATAACGCGGGCAAGCACTGGACTGCAAATCAACCGTAATACGCTCGGCGTGTGTGGCGGCAACAGGTGCTATAACAGGAGGATTAAGTGCTAATTGATTAAATGCGCTGACTTCTCTGGCCATGCCTTGCACACTTAAACAGTCACCACGATTGGGGGTAATACCAAACTCGAGGGTGTTATCGTCTAATTGTAAATATTGACGAATAGATTGACCAACAGGTGCGTCTAAAGGCAACTCTAATAAGCCATCAGTGGTAGGCGTTAAACCTAATTCTTGCGCCGCACATAACATGCCAAACGATTCAACACCGCGTAATTTCGCTTGTTTGATGTTGATATTATTGGGCAATACTGCACCAATCATGGCGACAGGAACTTTAATACCCACACGCGCATTGGCTGCACCACAGACAATTGATAAGGCTTCAGTTTGACCCACATTGACGGTAGTTACCCGTAAACGATCCGCTTGAGGGTGTTGCTCAATAGCAATAATTTCACCCACCACAACCTGATTAAATGGCGGCGCAATTGCTTGCAGAGCATCAACTTCCAAACCCGCCATGGTTAATTGATGGGCTAATTGTTGGGCATTTAACGTAGGGTTTGCCCATTCACGCAGCCATTGTTCACTAATTTGCATATTCTTTATACCTTATAAGGCGCGGTTTTACCGTTTCAACAAACATAACTGTAGGTAGGGCTTTAGCCCAACATCAACACATAAAATTGTAGGTTGGGTTTTAACCCAACAGCAACTCATGTCGGACTAAAGTCCGACCTACAGTTTAAATATCTATGGCTAAATGCCAGCTAATTTCGCGCTCGGACAAGTGCAATAACACTCTCGCCATTGCGTTTAAATCTTCAAGCACTGCTTCGGGATCATCCAATAAATCGGGCTCTTTTTCGATTCTTGCCATTAAAGCACAGACCGTTTTTAGACCTTCGGCAGCGGAGAACCATGTGACTTCGCTGGGGTCAAATATTTCGCCATCTTCGAGTAAGTCTTCGACTTCATCAAGATATTCATCCCACTCACCATCAGGAATACTAAAAAAGCTCATTAAGGGCATGACATTGGCTTCTTCAGCTAATCGCTCTAATAAAGCTTCATCGACATCGGCAATCGCTTTGCCACTCACATCGAGAAAAACTTCATAGTCTTCATCATCTTCCGATACGTTGGCACAGATGTAATAGGCAATACTCATGTTGTTCTCCTTAAAAACCTTAAAATGCAGTAGATAAATCCAAACACGACAACTTAATTCCCCTCCTCGGAGGGGCTAGGGGTGGGTTTATTTAAATGGCACAGGCTTATATTTGAGCTGTTTACACCAACACACCCCTAAATCCCCTCTCAAGAGGGGACTTCATATCTGTTTCAACTCATCTCACCCTGAATTACCCTGAACGCAGGTTAGTTAAATTGTTGCAAGAAACGTAGGTCATTATCAAAAAACAACCGTAAATCATTGACACCATAACGCAACATGGCAAAACGCTCTACACCCATGCCAAAGGCGAAACCACTGTATTTTTCGCTATCAATGCCACAGTTTTCTAAAACTTGGGGGTGAACCATGCCACAACCTAAGACTTCTAACCAGCCTGTTTGTTTACAGACACGACAACCCTTGCCGTCGCATATCACACATTGAATATCGACTTCAGCAGAAGGCTCAGTAAACGGGAAGTAGGATGGGCGAAATCTCACTTCTAAGTCTTTTTCAAAGAACACACGCAGGAAATTCTGAATGACACTTTTTAGCTGCGCGAAGCTGACATTTTCGTCAATTAACAAGCCTTCAACCTGATGAAACATCGGCGAATGGGTTAAATCGGAGTCACAACGATACACTCGGCCAGGGCAAACAATTCGAATCGGCGGTGTTTGTTGCTCCATGACCCGAATTTGTACGGGCGAGGTATGGGTACGCAACAAACGATGCGCGTCAAAATAAAAAGTATCGTGCATAGCGCGCGCAGGATGGTGCGAAGGAATATTTAACGCTTCAAAATTATGGAAGTCGTCTTCTACTTCAGGGCCACTGGCGACTTGAAAACCTGCATTCGTGAAAAACTCAGTAATACGGTTCATTACACGAGTAACGGGATGCAAACCAGCGGCTAATTGGCCACGACCCGATAAGGTGACATCAATACGTTCTGCTTCTAATTGACGATTTAACGCCGCCGTTGCTAATAATTGACGACGTGTATCTAAGGCTTGATTGATGGCATCACGCACTTGATTCAGTTTTGCGCCTTGTTCTTTACGCGCTTCTGCGTCTAATTGCCCTAAACCTTTAGATAATTCCGTTAATTGACTTTTTTTACCTAAATAGTGTACCCGCGCCTGCTCCAGTGCTTGCACATCGTCGGCGGCATTAATCATCGCTAGTGCATCAGTCACCAGCACGGTTAAATCATTCATGTATCAATCCTGTTAGAGTTTCCGCCATAAAAAAAGGGGAAGCGGCATTGAAGCCCCTCCCCCTTTTTCTAACATGATAGCTTAGGCGAGGCTAGCTTTCGCTTTTTCAGCGATAGCAGCAAACGCACCCGCATCATGCACAGCAATGTCAGCCAATACACGGCGATCGATTTCGATAGCCGCTCTTTTTAGACCATTGATTAAACGGCTGTATGACAGACCATTTAAACGCGCTGCCGCATTGATACGCGCAATCCACAAAGCGCGGAATTGGCGTTTCTTTTGGCGACGGTCACGGTAAGCATATTGACCAGCTTTGATAACTGCTTGGAATGCTACACGATACACGCGTGAACGTGCGCCATAGTAACCTTTAGCACGATCAAGAATTTTTTTGTGACGGCGATGAGCCACCACACCACGTTTTACACGAGCCATTAATCATCTCCCCTTTAAGCGTTAGGCAACATACGTTTTACTGATGGCACATCACAAGCCGCAACCTGTGTACAACCACGCAATTGACGAATGCGCTTAGCAGACTTCTTGGTGAGAATGTGGCGTTTAAACGCTTGTTTACGTTTGAAGCCATTAGCAGTTTTTTTGAACCGCTTGGCCGCACCGCGTACAGTCTTGATTTTAGCAGACATACGAACCTCGTTAAAATAAACCCTTTTAGCACGTTAACAATAAACGGCCTGAGGGTAAGAAATAGTAGAGTCTCCTGACGGACTATTTCTTTTTCTTAGGGCCAATGAGCATTGACATCATACGACCCTCCATTTTCGGATGTTGTTCCACAACTCCGAACTCACCTAAGTCGATTTCCATGCGTTGCAGCACTTTCATTCCCAACTCTTGGTGAGCTACTTCGCGTCCACGAAAACGCAAGGTAATTTTTGCTTTGTCGCCTTCTTCTAAGAAACGTACCAAGGCTTTTAATTTGACTTGATAATCGGCTTCTTCAGTGCCAGGGCGCAGCTTAATTTCTTTAATTTGCACTTGGTGTTGCTTTTTCTTGGCGTCTTTCTGTTTTTGCTTGAGCTCAAACACGTGTTTGCCATAGTCCATAATGC
Organism: Agitococcus sp.; assembly: GCA_046590075.1. GTDB lineage: Bacteria > Pseudomonadota > Gammaproteobacteria > Pseudomonadales > Moraxellaceae > Agitococcus. The sequence continues at coordinate 11,079 of JBKJUH010000219.1, read as the reverse complement.
GGCACACAGGCGGCTCGGCATTAGGAACAATTTCCACCAAATCCAATTGCACTGCTTCGGCCGCAGAAAGGGCTTCACGCAGTGTTACCACGCCTACTTGCTCACCATCTTTGTCGATGAGGCGGACTTCACGGGCGCGGATGTCCCCATTAATCGCAGTGCGCTGTTTCGCGTCTTTAGACTGCGGTTTTTCTGGCTTAATAATTGTCATTTCTCCAAAGAAACACGGCCTCTTAACGCAATATCAGCACGTAATTTATCGGCAAATTCTGGGATGCTCATGCTTCCTAAGTCTTTGCCATCACGTGTGCGTACGGAGACTGTATTTTGTTCAACTTCACGATCCCCTACTACCAATAAGTAGGGAATCCGCTCAAGGGTTCGTTCACGGATTTTAAAGCCGATTTTTTCGTTTCTCAAGTCGCTAAGCACGCGAAACCCTTGTGCTTTGAGTTGATTGACGAATGTTTGGCTGGCTTCTGCTTGATGGTCAGTGATATTCATCACGACTGCCTGCACAGGGGCTAACCACGGCGGCAACAAGCCCGCATAATGCTCTATAAGTACACCAATAAAACGTTCAAAAGAACCTAAAATCGCGCGATGTAACATCACAGGAGCACGGCGGCTATTATCTTCGGCAACATAATTAGCGTCTAAACGGACGGGCATATTAAAATCGCACTGGATTGTACCACATTGCCAGACACGGCCAAGACAGTCTTTTAAAGAAAATTCAATTTTTGGCCCATAAAACGCGCCTTCGCCTGGCTGTAACTCCCAATCCAAGCCTGCGGAATTGAGTGCTTCGGCTAATGCATGTTCGGCCATGTCCCATAAATCGTCATCACCCACTCGTTTAGCGGGTCGGGTAGAGAGCTTCATTTGCACATCATCAAAGCCAAAATCACGATAAACTTGCAAGGTTAAAGCAATAAATGCCGCCACTTCGCTACCTATTTGCTCACGAGTACAAAAAATATGGGCATCATCTTGGGTAAAACCACGCACGCGCATAATGCCATGAAGTGAGCCTGATGGTTCATTACGATGACAAGAGCCAAACTCGGCTAAACGTAACGGCAAATCACGGTACGATTTTAAGCCTTGGTTAAACACCTGAATATGACACGGACAATTCATCGGCTTAACCGCATAGTGCCGATTTTCGGAATGGGTCGTAAACATTTGTTCGGCATAGTTGGCGGCATGGCCAGACTTTTCCCATAAAGAAATATCCACCACTTGCGGTGTTTTGATTTCTTGATAGCCATTATTTTGCTGTACTTGACGCATATATTGCTCAAGCACTTGATACATTGTCCAGCCATTTGGATGCCAAAATACCATACCTGGCGCTTCATCCTGTACATGGAATAAGCCCAGCTGTTTGCCAAGTTTGCGGTGGTCACGTTTGCCTGCTTCTTCCAAACGCATTAAGTAAGCTTGCAAATCTTTTTTATTTGCCCAACAAGTACCATAAACCCGTTGCAACATGGCGTTATTACTATCGCCGCGCCAATAAGCACCTGCCACTTTCATCAACTTAAAGGCTTTTAATTTACCGAGTGACGGCACATGTGGGCCACGACACAAGTCGATAAAGTCATTTTGTTGATAAAACGATAAGTCTTCTTCGCCAGGAATACTGCCAATAATTTCGACTTTGTATTGTTCGCCCATGCTTTCAAAGAGTTTGATGGCTTCTGGTCTGGACATCACCGAACGAACAACAGGCGTGTCTTTGGCAGCCAACTCTTCCATGCGCTTTTCGATTTTGGCCAAGTCATCCATGGTAAATGAACGCTCGAAAGCAAAATCATAAAAGAAACCATCGTCAATGACAGGGCCAATCGTCACTTGTGCGCTTGGAAATAATTCTTTGACCGCCATCGCTAATAAATGGGCGCACGAATGACGTAATATTTCTAAAGCATCGCTGTCTTTTTCGGTAACAATACTGAGTTTACTATCTTCATTAATTAAATAAGAGGTATCAACTAATTCGCCATTAACGCGGCCAGCGACGGCGGCTTTGGCGAGGCCAGCACCAATACTGGCGGCAACATCGGCAATAGAAACGGCATGGTCAAAAGCACGCTGCGACCCATCGGGCAGTGTAATTACAGGCATTTTATGTTTTCCTAGTAGGCTATTTATGACTTAGGCAATGTAGTGCATAAGTCTGGATCTTTTAGCAGTGGTGACTAACACAAATAGTCACATAACGTCGAGATCGCGCCAACAACAAGACTGCTCTAAGGTTTTGTTAGCATCATCACTCATACAGTGAGTGTTTCTTAATGCCAATTCTGCCCTAGAATCAACAAGGCGGCGAGAGTTTGTGAGTCTAGCGCAAGCGGGCGTAGTTATACAATGTGTTGAGAGAATTTGTTTGCACGCCTCACTCTCAGCCCTATGTCAGACTTAGCCACTCTCATTGTCGTGTCTAAATTTTTGAACTGGCGGCAAAAAAGTAACGCAGATTAAACCCGCCCTTCAATCGCGTTCGCTCGACCGCTACAGATAATTTGACCTGATTCATGAATGATTAAACAAGTTTTTAGCGGTAGTGTGCGCAGTACGCACCCTAAAAAACTATACAGGTCTAAGCTGCCAGCCACCGCCTTGGCAAATACCGTGCATCGAAGCACGGGTGATAAATTTACAGTTGCCAGCATCAAAGTCAAAACGTGTCAGCATCAGCGTACGGACGTTATCCGCCGCTATATTTACCGTGATGACATTGAAGGAGTTGGGTGCGCTAGGCCGTGTTCGGTGTGATACCGCCGTGCCCGCACCAGCGAGCACAAAATCCCATGTCAGTGCTGGAAAAGCCACTCTAGTCGTCGTCATTAGCGGCGCATGGACATGCCCACTGAGTACAATATCTACCTGATGTGCCGAAAATGCCTGAGCTGTTGCCTCAGAATGAAGCAGGACATTGATATTGTCTTCGAGTCGCGCCGTGAACAAAGGTTGATGCACACACGCAATTAATAGTGCATCAGCTCCCAATTGTGCTCTAGCGTCACGAATTCGGCGAGTCAAGTGTTCGGTGTTCAGTGCACCGCGGGTGTGGCGCAAACGACAGGTAGTGTCAAAACCGATAATGCCGATGCCGTCGCCATACCAAACCGACTCACAATTACCAAAGGCACGCTGATACGCTGCATAGGGGGTCAATAGCCGAGCAAAAATATTGAATAAGGGAATATCGTGATTACCCGGAATGACTAGTTTAGTCTGCACGGCTAGCTGATCAAGAAAATCTCTAGCGGCCTGAAATTCGCCTCGACGGGCACGTTGGGTGATGTCTCCCGTCAGTAGGACTATGTTTGGTTCCAGCTCGGCGACTGCCTGCTGTAAAGCCGTGACCACCTCGGGTATTTCAGTGCCAAAATGAGTATCCGATAAGTGTATAATCCGCGTCATGCTGGTGGCTCCTGTTTTGGTGCCACCACCCACAGCGAGTCGCGTACGGTGCGAAAGCTGAGTGGCGTATGGCACTGGACGACTTCACCATCCACAACCACATCAATTTTCCGACGCTTGCTTTCGACCACTAAACTATCAGCACCGAACATCTCCAGTCGCATCTCATCATTCAGTTTTCCCAGTGCTCCGCGCAATACCAGACGCGCCATTTCAAAACGGGTTGTTGACTTGAGCACAAGCACTGCCAGCCGATCTTCACGCGCACATTGGGCAACATGCAAATCCATATTATTGAGTTGAAAAGTATTGTTACCGACAAATACCATGGCTGTGCGATACAACTGTTTGACACCGTTGACTGTCGCCTTAATAGCGAATGGACGCTGACCGCGCAGTAATGTGTTCACAGCAGACAGCACAGCCACCAGTCGGAAACGCCCGAAGCGCGACTTGTCGGCTTCGCGGTTACGAATGATTCGAGTATAGAGACCAAAACTGGCATTATTGAGAAACAGCAACTGGTTTATATAGCCGACCGTAACGGGACGTATTTGCCCCTCTATCAGCAGCTGGGCGGCAGCGTCCACATCAAGTGGAATCAGGTGTTCGCGGGCAAAATAATTGAAGGTACCCAGCGGGATGACCCCCATGACGACACCATGCTTGCAACAGAGTCCTGCTACCAGATTGACCGTGCCATCACCGCCAGCCACTACTACCACGCCCTTTTTACGCTGCGCCTGCAATACCGCCTGTTCACAGATGCCATAAAAGTCGTCGTCGGGCATTAAGGTAATTACTTTCACTTTGCCCTGTAATGCACTCAGAGCATCTGTGATCTGCTGACGGATTTTATCCGTCTGGTTCACCCCAGAACTGGCATTCAAAATGATAGTAATAAATCGGTGTGCTAGGGGAATGGCGCGTGGGCTGTCAGCTATTGACTCTGTAAGCATAGCGTTAATATTGCTCATAAGCGTGTCACACCTAGCAATGGTGTACCTATTGCCGCGCCCCACAGTTCATCCATGCGTCCAAATAAACGTTGCAAATCATCATAATTACAAATAGGTTGAAGATTCATGATAGGGTCTCCTCGTCTTTCAGCCAACCGCATATCCCAACCTTTACGCGCGGCATAACGTTGCACTGGGTCTTTATCAATTTTACCGACATTAAAATAACAACCTTTCAGTAAGCGTAGCTCGTGTGTTGACACGGGAATTGCGGCAGTTTTGTAACAGTTTTATAGGGTGCGTATACGCACCACAATCTTTCAAAACTGTGCGCAATGCGCATCCTACGCCCTTTAGGCGGCCTTATGTTCACAAAACGCGCTAATCGCGGTGCGATGCGTAAGTCCTGAACAAAACACTCGCAATCAATAATTATTGACCGCGTTTATCAGGCACGTCGCGCTTTTGTTGACGTAAAAAACCACCCCGACGCGCAGGCAATGGATTTTCTTGCATTTTTTCGTTACGGCGTTTGGCCAAGCCATACAAGCCTGTTCCTACACGCGGCTTCAACTTCACTAAGGCAGTGATACCATCAATCTCATCTTTGTCTAGCTCTATCCAACGGCCTGTATGTAATTGGCGTGGTAAAGACACAGTGCCATAACGAATCCGCAATAACCGACTGACACGTAAACCTTGAGACTCAAACAAACGACGCACTTCACGATTACGGCCTTCTTTGACTACAACTTGATACCAACGGTTAATGCCTTCGCCACCGACTTCGGTAAAGGATTCAAATTTGGCTGGGCCATCTTCTAAGGTCACGCCGTCTAATAGGGCTTGACGTGCTGCTGGAGTGACTTCACCCATGACGCGCACGGCGTATTCACGTTCGACTTCGTTGGAAGGGTGCATTAAACGATTGGCTAATTCACCGTCATTCGTAAACAGCAATAAGCCGCTACTGTTAATATCTAAACGACCAACCATTACCCAACGCTCACCGCGCAAATTTGGTAGGTTGTCAAATACCGTTGGCCGACCTTCGGGGTCTTGGCGCGAACAAATTTCACTTTCGGGCTTGTAATAAATAATCACACGACGGCGCGTTTCTTCCTCTAGGGCAAAATCGACCTTACGACCATCAACTCGCAATTCATCCGCCGCTTCAATGCGTTGGCCAATTTCGGCAATCTTGCCGTTGACACTGACTCGACCTTGAATAATCGCCTCTTCCATGTGACGACGAGAGCCTAAACCCACGCGGGCTAGGACTTTTTGCAATTTTTCGCTCATGGCTTCTGACTTCTCACTATTTAACCAACAGTACTAATTTCACTCAGATTTTGCAATCTGAGACTTACGCCTCTGACCGTAGCTGTTTTTGTTGTTCTACGGTGGTATTTTCCATTTCCCGCGAGATACTTTCTAAATCGCGGACTGCCGCTAAGGGCGGCAATTCTGACAAACTTGTTAGACTAAACGCATCTAAAAATAAGCGCGTGGTGGCTAATAAGGCAGGCCTTCCAGGTACTTCTCGATGACCCACGGCAACAATCCAATCACGGTCGAATAACGCTTTAATAATTTGCGTGCTAACCACGACACCACGAATGGCTTCAATTTCACCGCGAGTGACAGGCTGACGATAGGCAATAATCGCTAAGGTTTCGAGCAAGGCACGGGATAAACGCGGTGGTTTTTCTGGCCACAGTTTCGATATCCACGGGCTAAATTGCGCGCGCACTTGAAAACGAAAGCCCGATGCCACTTCCACCAACTCCAAAGCGCGTAAAGCATACTCTGTTTGCAACTCTTTAATGACAGTTTGTAGCTCTTTACGGCTCAGTTTTTCATCATCAGCAAATAAATTGGCTATATCATCGACCGATAACGGCATTGGACTGGCAAAAATCGCACCTTCTATGACATTTTTCACCAATTGCCGATTCAATTGCATGTGCCTGCCTCATCATACTGGCACACATAAATTGGCGCAAAAAAACCATCCTGCATCAACACAATTAATTTTTGTTTGAGCAGTTCCAAAATGGCCATAAACGTCACCACCAGCCCTAAGCGGCCTTCGTGGGCAGGAAACAACTCGTAAAAAGCCACTGTTTCGCCAAAACTCAAACGCACAATAATCTCTTGAAAGCGTTGTTCTAAAGTTAATCCTTCTTGACCAACTATATGACTTTGCCGTAACTCACCACGTTTCATAACATCACGCATGGCCTCTAACAACACCGAAAAATCACCGACAAAGGGCTGAGTGGGAAATATGTCGCGTACGGGTGCTTCGGCATGCGCTTCAAACACATCTTTGCCTTCTTGCGGTAGCTCCGCCAACTCCTCTGCTGCTTGTTTAAAACGCTCATACTCTTGTAAACGACGAATTAACTCAGCGCGTGGGTCTTGCTCCTCTGCGCTTTCGACCGCAGGTTTGGGCAATAATAATCGTGATTTAATCTCCGCCAATAACGCCGCCATTAATAAATATTCAGCCGCTAAATCAATATTTAACACCTGCATCAACTCAATATAAGTAATATATTGACGGGTAATCTCGGCAACAGGAATATCTAAAATATCCAAATTTTGTTTGCGGATTAAATACAATAATAAATCTAAGGGCCCTTCAAAAGCCTCTAAAAAAACTGCCAAGGCATCGGGGGGGATATATAAATCTTCGGGGATTTTAGTCAGTATTTCGCCATACACACGCGCAAAAGTCTCGTCATTGACGGCGGCAATGGGTAAGACTTGCTCAGGAACAACGGATACTGACATAGACATTTACCGATAATTTAAGCCTATTGCTGTACGCACATCTTTTAAGGTGTCGTTGGCAATATCGGCAGCTTTTTCAGCACCTTCAGTTAAGATGCTATAAATCAATTCAGGCTGTTCGTCATATTCACGCGCCCGCATGCGCATCGGCTCTAATTCGGCATTGACGGCATCAATAATCGGCTTTTTGCACTCTAAACAACCAATTCCTGCCGAACGACAGCCTTGTTGCACCCATTGTTGCGTACTGTCATCAGAATAAATTTCGTGCAACTGCCAAACAGGGCAAACATCGGGATTACCTGCATCGGTACGGCGAATACGTGCTGGATCCGTGGGCATACGACGAATTTTTTGGTCAACACTATCAGGAGCTTCACGTAAAGAAATGGTATTGCCATAGGATTTAGACATCTTCTGACCATCTAAACCTGGCATTTTGGAGGCAGGTGTTAATAAGGGTTGCGGCTCAGGGAGAATTATTTTGCCGCCACCTTCCAAAGAACCCAACAACCGCTCTTTATCACCTAGCGTAATATTTTGTTGAGCTTGAACTAAGGCTTGCGCGGTCGCTAAGGCTTCATCATCACCTGTTTGTTGGTATTTTTTGCGTAAATCAACATACAGCTTGCTGGCTTTTTTGCCCATTTTGCTAATCGCAACGTCGACTAAGCCTTCAAAACCGACTTCGCGGCCATACAAATGATTAAAACGTCGCGCGACTTCACGTGTTAATTCAATATGGGCAACTTGGTCAGCACCTACAGGCACTAATCCTGCGCGATACAGCAAAATATCAGCACTTTGCAATAAGGGATAACCCAAAAAGCCATAAGTGGCTAAGTCTTTTTCTTTCAGTTTTTCTTGTTGGTCTTTGTAGGTCGGTACACGCTCTAACCACGATAACGGAGTCATCATCGACAATAACAAATGCAATTCCGCGTGTTGTGGCATGTGTGATTGGATAAATATCGTCGATGTTTTCGGGCTTACCCCTGCCGCCAGCCAGTCCACCACCATCGCAAATACGCTTTGTTGAATAATGCGCGGGTCTTCATAGGCGGTCGTTAAGGCGTGCCAATCGGCAACAAAAAAATAGCAATCTTGCTCGTATTGCAATTTTGCCCAATTTTTTAGCACGCCATGATAATGACCCAAATGTAACTGACCTGTCGGGCGCATACCTGATAGCACGCGATTTGATGCGGCGACACTCACCTAGCAACTCCAAACACTGTAGAAAATAGTAAGGTGATTATATAACGAAATGACGACATTAACGCGACTGGATTGGTTTTTTTAGCGCGCAGGATTCAAGCAGAATTACAGAAAGAAAAAAGGCGAACCCGTTGGGCTCGCCTAAATACAACAAAAACTACCATAAACACGGAGAATTTGAGACCCCAAAAGGCTCAAAGGCAAACCCCATCCCAAGGGCCATACCACCTACACACTATACCAATACCAACAAATAAACACCATTGCGTTTTAGAACTTTTACTCTAAAACAAATAAATTATTACACTTTAATATTTGCTTTGGCGACAAAATTGCCTTATTGCGTAAATGCCCTATTAATATACATTTGTACTATTTAAAAGCTGAGGAATCGCCTGCCCCTTCCCTTAATACTTGCGCGCCTGACTCTTGACTTAAATCAATCACCGTTGTCGGTATTAACGTACCAAATCCCCCATTAATCACTAAATCTAATTGCTTGCCTAAACGCTCTAAAATATCGTCTGGGTCAAATAACGGTTCGGATTCATTGGGCAGTTGTAAGGTCGCTGTTAATAATGGCTCATTTAATTCCGCTAATAATGCTTGGCAAATGGGATGGTCAGGCACACGTAAACCAATGGTTTTACGTTTAGGGTGCATTAAACGACGTGGTACTTCGCTACTACCTGCCAAAATAAAGGTATAAGCACCAGGGGTATGCGCTTTTAACAAGCGATACGTGGCATTATTGACTTTGGCATACGTCGCGATTTCGGAGAGATCGCGGCATAACAGGGTAAAATAATGTTTGTCGTCTAATTGTCGAATACGCACGATGGTCGCTAAGGCATCTTTATCACCTAAATGACAGCCTAAGGCATAACCCGAGTCAGTCGGGTAAGCAATCACACCACCATTACGGATAATTTGTACTGCCTGTTTAATTAAGCGCGGCTGGGGATTTTCGGGGTGAATATGAAAATACTGTGTCATCTGATAACTTCCTAAAATCGTTGCCAAACAGGTTGGCAACCCGCTGGCAATTCGGCAAACTTCCCTAATTTTAACCACGGCATATTGACACCATGATAATCACTGCCTTGAGATGCATCTAGACCAAAACGCTGCGCTAAGGCTGCTAAATTAACAATGACATTTGGTTTTTCGTTGGCGGTGCTAACTTCCATCGCTTCGCCCCCTGCTTCTTTGAAATCGGCTAACAATAACCGTAATTTAGTTTGTGAAATACCATAACGTGCTGGATGAGCTAACACGGCTACACCGCCTGCGGCTTTTATCCACGAAATTGCGGTGTGCATATCTGTCCACGGCATGGGTACGGCGGCTAGTTTGCCATCGCCTAAATATTTATCAAACGCTTGCTGTAGTTGTTTGACGCGGCCAATATTGACTAAATATTGCGCAAAATGAGCGCGACCGACTCGATTTTCGTCGTTATCGACTAAAGCCAACACCTCTTGCCAGCAGTTTACTACGCCTAAACTTTCGAGTTTATCGGCAATCATGCGCCCACGTTTGCCTCTGGCGAGTTGTTGCTCGTGTAATCCTGCTTGCAGTAGGGGGGTTTCGGGGTCAACGTTTAGGGCGATAATATGAATTAACTGCTTTTGCCATGTCGCCGAAATTTCTACGCCATTAATCAAACGAATACCTGCTAGTTCAGCGGCAATACGCGCTTGAGCTAAGCCTTGTGTGCTGTCGTGATCAGTCAATGCCAGCATGGTGACACCTGCGGCAGCGGCTTGTTGCACCAATTGTTCGGGGGTTTGGCTACCATCGGAATACAAACTATGGCAATGTAAATCTACAGAAGGCATGACAGGACATCTAAAGCTGTTTAATATGTGCACTCTATCAAATTACAGCTTATAAGTATCCCTATCCATGAAACAATGGCTTGATTTTATTCCTCTCTTTTTATTTTTTGCCACCTTTAAGACGCTCGGGATTTTTCCCGCGACGGCGGTATTAATTGGCAGTTCTATTGTCGTTTATGGCGCAATATGGCTGAAAGACCGTCATTTAGAAAACGGCCAAAAACTGACGCTTGTTGCCACCATTTTATTTGGCAGTGTCACTTTGTTACTACACGATGAAACTTACCTCAAATGGAAAGCTCCGGTGATTAATTGGATTTTTGCCGCCGCATTTTTAGGCAGTATGTATATTGGTGAACAACCTTTAGTGCAACGGATGATGGCGAAAGCCTTTGAAATGCCTGCCCAAGTATGGCGAAAGCTCAATTGGGCATGGATTATCTTTTTTGTGGTTGCAGGCTCTGCTAATGCCTATGTTGCTTTTCACTTTCCTAAATACTGGGTAGATTTTAAAGTATTTGGTAGTTTAGGCATGACATTGATATTTATCATTGGGCAAATGTTTGTTTTGCGGCATTATATTAAACAAGAAGAAGAGCTTAAATAACCCAGCTTCCCACTTCATGAACAGCGAGTTTTATTATGTGGTACGCCATTATTGCCGAAGATGCACCCAACTCTTTAGCCAAACGTCTAGACGCTCGCCCTGCGCATATTGCCCGTTTACACACACTGCAAGCCGAAGGCCGACTGTTTGTTGCGGGTCCACACCCTGCCATTGACAGTGAAAACCCTGCCGAAGCGGGTTTTACTGGCAGTTTAATTAT
>JBKJUH010000074.1:0-6347 GCA_046590075.1 Agitococcus sp. | reverse complement strand
GTTCGTCACCCACCATGGCACGACACCTAAACTTATGAATATGGCGCTTACTGGCCACTAGCTCTGAATGCAGTATTAAACAATCACCTGGCACCACTTGTCGTTTGAAACGCGCATTATCTGCACCAACAAACAAATAAATATGACCATCCGCAGGGCGTTTACCGCTGGTCAAAAAACCGAGTACGCCTGAAATCTGTGCCATAGCTTCTAAAATCATCATTCCCGGCATAATCGGACAACCCGGAAAATGACCATTAAACATCTCTTCATTAATGGTGATATTTTTATAGCCTGTCACCGAACGCCCTAATTCAAGCTCCGTGACACGATCCACCAATAAAAATGGATAACGATGTGGCAACAACTCTTTGATTTGTTGAGTATAAATGGGTAATTGAATGCTATCCGTCATGCTCACTCTCATTTTAGGGCTTAGGCAACTATCGTGGCTTGACTGACATTTCACTGTTTAAATTCAGCAAATACTCAGCAAGCAAACTCACGACAATGTGTTACTACACCTTAATTAGCTATTGGGGGAGACAATTGTTGCACAAGTTTTTCTAAATCGCGCAAACGTTTCGTCATATCATCCAATTTTTTTAGGCGAACCGCCATTTTTTTCCAATTATCCGTACTATCAAACGCTGTTCCCGATGAGTAACTACCTGCTTTAGTAATCGACTTGGTAATCATCGTCATGCCTGTGATGTGTACTTTATCACAAATTTCGATATGTCCCACTAAACCTACACCCCCTGCCAACACACAATGTGCGCCAATGGTGGTGCTGCCAGAAATACCACAACAGCCTGCAATTGCCGTATGCGCGCCAATCACCACGTTATGGGCAATATGAACCTGATTATCAATAATTGCGCCTTCATGAATAATCGTGTCGTCTAATGCGCCTCGGTCGATGGTGGTATTAGAACCAATATCAACATCGTTATGCAACACTACACGGCCAATTTGGGCAATTTTATGCCAACGGCCTTGATGTGGCGCAAAACCAAAACCATCATCACCAATAATTGCGCCAGAATGAATAGTGACTCTATCGCCCAAGATACAATCGTGGTGAATCACCGCATTGGCGCGAATACGGCAATGACGGCCAATATGCACACGCGCACCAATGATTGCACCCGCCTCAACCACTGAGCCAGCACCAATCACCACATCCTCCGCGACCACCGCACAAGCACCAATACTAGCCGTCGCATCAATGTTTGCTAATGCACTGACCACAGCTTGAGGGTGATAACCCGCCAATGGTTTAGGGGTACGGTCAAAGTGATGGGTTAATTGGGCATAGGCGGCATAAGGATTAACGACTAGCAGGGCATTACCTTGATACGTTTCGGCATCTTCTGGACGAATCAACACCGCCCCTGCTTGTGTGGTTAATAACGCTGCACTGTACAAGGGATTCGCTAAAAAGCTTAATTGGGTGCTGGAGGCACTTTTTAGTGTCGCCAAACCATCAACAGTATGGCTTGCATCTCCGCGCACTGTTGCGCCTACTAATAAGGCAATGTCATGTAAGGTCCACGATTGCATTTTTTTTCTTCTTTTATTGATCCGTAGGAGCGAAGCTTGCGCCCAACAAACAACAGGGCGCAAGCGTTGCGCCACTACAAGCAAATATAGCGTTTTTGGTACGGCTGGGTCACCCCCCTACCTTATTTTAACGCATTCAGTTTTTCAGTGATTTTTTTCGTCAGATCAACTGATGGGTCGGCAAAAATGACGTTTTTCTTTTCGATAATAATATCGTAATTACCCGCTTTACGCAGTTCTTCAACGACAATTTCGGTTTTAGGGATTAAGCTTTTCAACATATCTTGCTGAACTTCTTGGGCGCGCTTTTGTACTGCCTCAGCCAAGGTTTTAAATTCGTTGAGTTTAGCTTCTGCTTTTTTTTGCAATTCGCGCTTATCTTTATCGCTCATCACCGAGGCATTTTTTTGAAACTTTTCTTCAAAACCAGCAATATCTTTACGCAACGACTCAAGACGATCACGTTGCGGTTTCATATCGGTATTCAATTTTTCAAAGGTTTTTTTGGCAGCTTCTGTTGCCATAATGGCTGTTTGGCTATCGGCAACAGCAACGTTACCTGCCAATACAGGCAATGATGCCACTGTTAATGCTGCGGCAACTGCCCAAGAACTAAAACGCATAACCTTCTCCTAACGTAAATAATTGGACGCTTAAAATGGCTGTCCAATGGTGAACTGAAATGATTGTGTATCATCTTCTAACTGTTTATTAAATGGCTTAGAAAGGGTGAACGATAACGGGCCGATTGCGGTGAGCCAAGCTAACGAAACCCCTGCGCTATAACGCAAATCACTCAAGTCAAAACCGTAAGTGGCATTACCACGATCATAAACCATACCTGAATCTACAAATAATACCGTCCGCAGTTGGCGATTATTTTTAGCAAAGGGTGTTGGCACAATAAGCTCTGCCGAGTTTTCGATTAAAATATTACCGCCGACAATTTCAGGGTCAGGGTCGCCAACAAATGAAGGACTGCGCGGCCCTAAGGTGTTATCACGGTAACCACGCACCGAGCCATAACCCCCTGCAAAATAATTACGATAAAATGGCAAGCTATCGCCAAAACCTAAGTCTGTGCGTAACCGTACCGTAAAATCATCGTTAATGGGTACATAAAGCTGACCGTTATAGGATAGTTTGAGATAACTGACATCACTCAGAGGTATCGCAAAATCCATACTTAGCCGTTGAGATGCGCCTCTGTCGGCAAAAACACCACGGTTCAGCGTACTGTAACTCCAAGCGACAGAACCCGTGTACGTGTTAATGGTATTACCATATTGTTTGATAAAGTTTCTTACCACATCTGAGGCCAATGTACCCTGTGTAATATCTGTTTGGTCAATACCCAAGGAAAAACTAATACTTTTGGTTTCATCAATAGGATAACCAAAAGTCAAACTGGCACCTTTAGAATCGGTGGCATAACGACTGACATTTAATGGGTCAATCTTGGTTTTTTTATAATAGAGATTATAACCGCGACTGACACCATCTAAAGTAAAATAGGGGTCAAGAAACGATAAGTTATAAGAATCACTGGTATCTGAGCGATTCAAATTAACCGACACTTTATTACCCGTTCCCAAAAAGTTATTTTGACTAACGCCTAAACTAAAAATAAATCCTGAACCATCCGAATAACCCAAACTTGCCGTTAATGTGCCTGAGGGTTGCTCCTCAACACTGACATTAACATCGACTTGGTCGTTGGTGTTGGCAACTTTGGGCGTTTCAACAATAACATCTTTGAAAAACCCTAAGCGTTGCAAGCGTAATTTTGATAAATCAATTTTATCCGTAGACGCTAAACTCCCCTCAAACTGACGCATTTCTCGACGTAATACATGGTCATCGGTTTTCAGATTACCCTTAAAGTTGACCCGACGCACATAGGTTTGCTTGGCTGGGTTGACGAAAAAGTTAATATTCACCACTTTTTTGTCTTCATTAATATCGGGAATAGGATTCACTTCAGCAAATAAATAACCTTCGGTGCCTAAACGATGTGTCATTAACTTCGAGCTTGCCGTGACATATTGTTGCGAGTAGGTTTTTCCTGATTTAATAATAATCAGTTTTTTCAGTTCTTGTTCTGCTACAGGCAATTCACCTAAGATTTTAGTGTCACCAAAGGTGTATTTATCACCTTCGCTAATACTAATATCAATATAAACATGTTTTTTGTCAGGACTTAATGTCACTTGATTGGAGTTTAAACTAAAGTTGATATAACCTCGGTCTAAATAATACGAACGTAAGGTTTCTAAATCACCTGTGAGTTTTTCACGCGCATATTTATCATCACTTTTGAAAAACGACGTCAAATGTGTTTTTTTCAGCTGGAACAATTTAATCAGTTCTTCATCTGCAAACGCAGTATTACCGACAATGTTAATGGCTTTGATGGTGGCCGAATCACCTTCATTAATTTTGATATTGACAGCAACACGATTACGCGGCTTGGCTTCATTGGTGACAACAATCGTGGCATCGTAGCGGCCTTGACCAAAATATTGACGCTCTAACTCGCCTTTAATATGGTCTAAGGTCGCTCGTTTTAACACTTCACCCTCGACTAAGCCTGCATCTTTTAAGGCTTTATTGAGTGTGTCGGTATCTATCGCTTTATTGCCTTCAATCTTAATGGTGGCAATAGCTGGCCGCTCAGTGACTTTGAAAATTAAGACATCACCATCACGCTCAGAAACAACATCTTCAAAATTGCCACTTTTAAATAACGCACGAATAGCTGCAGCAATTTTATCGCCATCAACGGTATCACCATTACTTAACGGCAATTGGGCATAGACATTGGCAGGCGAAACGCGCATCAATCCCTCTAAGCGAATATCCTTGACCACAAAACGACTATCATCTGCCGAGGCATTAATTGTCACGACCAAACCCACCGCCAGTGCCGCCCACTGATTAACCCTATACCACTTGTACATAACAAAAAGTTCCACTAGCCGAACAACCGACTTAAATCATTAAAAATAGCTAAAAACATCAAACTACCCATCATCACAATGCCAATTTTTAAGCCAAACTGTTGGACACTGTCAGATAATGGGCGGCCTAAAATGCCTTCAATGGTGTAATAAACGAGGTGACCGCCATCCAATACAGGAATTGGTAATAAATTTAATACGCCTAAACTGACGCTGAGTAAAGCCATAAAGCCAACAGTGGCTTGCCAACCTAAATCGGTAGTATGACCTGCAACTTTAGCAATGGTAATTGGGCCGCTGAGATTGTCTAAACCAATTAAGCCGACAATCATTTTGCCTAATGAGCTAATGGTCATGGCAATCAAGTTATAGGTTTTTTCACTGGCTTTGACTAAGGCAGTAAAGACATTATAATTTTGTTTTTGCAAATACTGTGCTGGAATATCAAAGGGTTGGCGTTGCACACCAATACCGAGTTTGCCTTCTTTATTGCCGAGTTGGTCGCGTTCCATGCGTGGCGTGAGCGTCAAACTGACCACTTTGCCCTGACGTTGAACTTGGGCACTTATCGCTTGTTCGGGATGGGTTCTGACAACTTCGACAAAATCTTGCCATGTGTTAATGGCTTGATTATTGGCCATCACCACGGTATCGCCGACCTGCAAACCTTGTTTTGCCGCAGGACTATCGGGCACAATATCGCCAATGACAGGTTTAATGAGGGGTTGGTACGGGGTAAAACCCAGCGAGAGTAATGGGTCTTGACCTGATTTATTGAGATAGTTAGTAATTGGCAGTTTAATCACATGCGGCTCAGTGGCATGGGTGCTTTTAACCGCCAAAGTCACGATGCCATTCTCACCAATACGATTGACTAAAGCATAAGTGACAGCTTCCCAATCTGAGGTTGCTGTGCCATCAACGGCAACGATTTCATCACCGACTTGTAAGCCTGCAATGGCTGCGGAGGTATTGGCTTTGACACTACCGACCACTGTTTTTAAGGTTTCTACACCTTGCAAAAACAAAATCCAAAATAAAAACACCGCGAATAACAAATTAATCGCTGGCCCTGCGGCGACAATCGCCATGCGCGCCAATACAGGTTGACGATTAAACGCTTTAGGTAAATCTTCGACGGGCACTTCACCCTCGCGCTCATCGGCCATGCGTACATAACCGCCGAGCGGAATGGCTGCTATTTGATACTCTACACCATCTTTACCGCGCCATTTAGCTAGTGCTGGGCCAAAACCAATGGAAAAGGTCAGCACCTTAACGCCCATACGCCGAGCAACCCAAAAATGGCCAAACTCATGGATGGCGATAAGGGGGCCTAGCACAATAATCGCCGCGAAAACGATTTGCAAAATACTCATAACACCACACTAATAAGGAGACTTAACAAAGTCAGAATGATATTGAGTCAACCAACGTTGGGCGCACAGTCGCGCCTCTTGGTCGGCGGCAAGAATTGTGTCGAGATTATGGGCTGGACTCATTGGCAATTGTGTAAGCACAGCCTCAATCAGCAATGGAATTGCAATAAAGGGTAACTTTTCTGCTAAAAATGCGGCCACCGCGACTTCATTGGCGGCATTTAGAATGGCAGGAGCCGTACCGCCCTTCGCCATTGCCTCACGCGCTAAGCGTAAACAGGGAAACTTTTGTTCGTCGGGTGGATAAAAATCAAGGTGATGCTGAATTAAATCTAACGCTGACACACCTGCACAAATACGCTCAGGCCATGCCAGTGCATTGGCAATAGGTGTACGCATATCGGGGTTGCCTAACTGCGCTAAGGTCGAGCCATCGACATAC
>JBKJUH010000366.1:0-5228 GCA_046590075.1 Agitococcus sp. | reverse complement strand
TTTAGGGCAGACACATGGGTCTGCCCCTACAGAAAATCGTTATTTTTTAGGCCACAAAAAACGGTTGGTTTCTACGTGGACGGGGTTATTCCTCTTCATCATACGCTAAAAATGGTACATGTTCGGTGACAGACGCAGAGGGCGCAAAGTTACCACTTGGCTCAGGCGATAACGCCATAATACCCGTTGCACAAAAACCTTTTTCATTGCGACCCAAAACATAACTGACTTTATCGCCCAAGCGTAAGGTCGAGAAGTTACGATTCTTCACTTCGCTAAAATGGAAGAAAATGTTTTCCATATCATCATTGGGCGTAATAAAGCCAAAACCGCCTTCTTTTAGACTTTGAATAACGCCCTCACTACGATTTTCGGCATTAACCGTCACTTGTGGTGGCGGTGTCAGTGGCATCGTCGGTGGGTTATAACTGGCAAAATTACCGAGAATCGCTTGCTCATCTTTAGGGTATAAGAATAAGTTGTTGATTTGTTGGTCGTTTCGCGTCGAGCGGTCATCAATAATTTGGTGCATCAATACAGGATAAGTTGCTTCATCTAACAGCACTTGGGCGGTGCGGGTAAGTTTGGGCAAATTGTGTCTATCGGTATATTCAAAATCCCACGCCAATAGCATCACACGCGTGCCTACGGTATTTAATTTACGCAACAGTGGGCGGAAATCACCATCACACGCTACTAAGACTAACACGTCAAACTGTTTATAAATCGCTAACTCATAAGCTTCTAAAGCCAACCACACATCAATACCTTTTTCGCCATCAGGCCCTAAGGGTAAATAATGGGTGGTGACACCTTCGCGCATTAACACTTCATCAAACAACCGCTCTTTTAATAATAAGTCGCGTTGCTCAGCATCTTGAGCGCGTAAGCGGCCACGAAAATAATGGGCATCTACAATGTGGCAATAACGGACGTCGGTATCTTCTTCACTGGCGACACGGTGACGAATAAACTCATGTAAGCCCGAAATGCTAATACGCGATTTACGTGCATGGTAATACTGGTAGTAATTACTGACGTGCAGAAAAAAGTTACCGTCGTAAAAAATGCCGATTTTGGTAAAGTTTTTTGGATTATTAGCCATGATGTTGTCCTGTTTTTTTATAGATTTTCGAACTTTTTGTACTGTTTAACGATATTATTGAAATGTACCCTCATTTATTCGTTGATAACAGTGTCTAACAACAATGGCAGTCTAAAAGAAGACTGCCCATTTGTACAAATAATGTTTAGTTATAATTCAATTTGTGTGCCTAATTCAACAACACGATTGGTGGGAATTTGAAAAAAGTCGGTCGCGGAAGCCGAGTTACGCGACATAGCCACAAATAATAACTCCCGCCACGGTGCCATACCACCTTCAACACGAGGAATCAGACGTTCACGCGATAGGAAAAAGCTGGTATCCATCATGTCAAAAGACAACTTGTGTGACTCACATAAAGTCAATAACTCTGGGATGTCAGGTTGTTCCTTAAAACCATAAAAAGCGGAGATTAACCAAAAGTGTGGCGAGATTTGCTCTATCTTGACGCGGTTTTGCGGGTCAACAGTAGGAATACCTTTGGTATGTAGCGTCAGTAAAATGTTACGCTCATGCAAAATTTTATTGTGTTTAATGTTGTGGAGTAGGGCATGAGGCACTGATTTGTGTGTGCCCGTCATAAAAATAGCGGTGCCTTCAATAATGTGAATGGAGCCTGCACCAATGCTATTAACAAACAAATTTAACGGCATGGTTTCGCTATTCAGTTTTTCAAAGAGAATGTCGCGGCCGTTTTTCCATGTAATCATCACCGTAAATGCCATTAAACCAATGAGTAAAGGAAACCATCCTCCTTGTAATATTTTTAGTGATGTTGCCCCAAAAAATGCAAAGTCTGCCACTAATAACGGTACAGCAACGGCAACCGCTAACCAACGTGACCATCCCCAAATAGTGACAGCAACAAAGGCGGCTAGTAAGGTGTCGCAAATCATGGTCATAGTGACGGCAATGCCATAAGCAGAGGCTAAATTGCTGGAAGACTTAAACATCAACACCAATACAATAATAGACGACAATAATAACCAGTTTAAAAATGGAATATATATTTGGCCAATTTCTTTGGCGGAGGTGTGCAAGACTTCAAAACGCGGTAAATAACCCAATTGCATGGCTTGACGGGCAATCGAAAAAACGCCTGAAATAACCGCTTGTGAGGCAATGACGGCAGCAATAGTCGCTAAACAGACGAGGGGTATCGTCATCCATTTTGGGGCTAATTAGAAAAAGGGATTAGCAATGGCACTGGGGTCAGAAAGTAATAATGCGCCTTGGCCACAATAATTTAAGATCAGCGCAGGAAAAACAACAAAAAACCAAGCTCGACGAATAGGCGCGCGGCCAAAATGCCCCATATCGGCATATAAAGCCTCACCACCTGTGACTGTTAGTACCACAGCACCTAAGGTAATAAATGAGACAAATTGATGGACGGCAATAAACTCAATCGCCCAAAAAGGGTTCACCAATTGTAAGACTTGTGGGTAAAGTTGAATATTCATGACACCCAATAAAGCCAAGGTACTAAACCAAAGAATCATGATAGGGCCAAAAAACTTACCCACTGAACCTGTGCCGTGTCGTTGAATGATAAATAAGCTAATTAACACGGCAATGGTAATAGGTAAAATGTAAGCATCAAAAACAGGCGTGATCGTTTTTAAACCTTCGACGGCGGACAATACAGAAATCGCAGGGGTGATAATGCCATCACCAAAAAACAGTGCGGCACCAAATAATCCGATACTCACCAAAAAAGCACGTTGCCACGGACTCGCAGTTTTGTTACGTAGGCTCAGGGCTAACAACGCCATAATGCCGCCTTCACCGTTATTGTCAGCACGCATAATAAAAGCGACATATTTAATAGAAACGACAATCGTCAGTGACCAAAAAATTAACGATAAAATACCCAGCACATTATCGTGGGTAATCGCTAAACCATGACTGGCGTGAAAGCATTCTTTCAGCGCGTAAAGGGGACTTGTACCAATATCACCAAATACCACACCTAAAGCCCCTAATGTCAGTGCAGACATGGGGGTGCGCTGCGTATTTTCGGTTTGCATAAAAATAGCTCTCCCCAAATCGTCCGATTTTGGAAGTTTTGGGTATTTTGGTTTAATAAAATAAAATGTAGATTTGAAACGCCTGTCTGAGTCACTGTTAAGGCTAGTAACGATGTAGTAAGTTGTCTATTTTAGCACTGCTTTGCACCAGCGAGAAATATTGTCGCGTGGATAAAAATATTTTGCCTTTTGATTCAATTTGATATAGGCTTGCGCACCTTGTTAGTGAGCTAACGAGCCTGATGTGTTGGTGAGGTGGCCGAGTGGTTGAAGGCGCACGCCTGGAAAGCGTGTGTACGTTAATAGCGTACCGAGGGTTCGAATCCCTCTCTCACCGCCAAATTCCGATCCAATATAAATATTGTGATACAAGAAAGCCTGTAGCCCCAACGGTTACGGGCTTTTTTATTGCCCAATATGTTCATAAAGCGCGCTAATTGCAGCGCGATGCGTAAGTCCTCAGCCCTGCTAGAACCCTGAAGTCATTTATATCCGTTCATGATAATCAGTCTACAAATCTAGATGATGACCGAATATAATAGACAATTGCATAGCCGCACCTGCATGATAAGGGAGAGTGGCTGGTGGTTCATGCACAAGCATGAGCTGATTGGGAAAACGTTTTTCAGGGCAAAGTGCCTTGGTCTTTTGTTGGGATGGATATATGGCTAAACGATTAAAATTACTCGATTCAGGCTGGTTGATGATGGAAACGCCTGAAACACCGATGCATGTTGGCGGCTTAATGTTGTTTCAATTGCCAGAGGATGCCCCTGACGATTATTTACAGTCGTTTTTTCAATATTTATTGCAAGTTGATGATGTTTCAGCCCCGTTTTGCCTAAAACTACAACGGCTTTTGCCATTTAATATGGATGCCAGTTGGGTCAAGGATGGCAGTTTTGATATTGAGTACCATGTGCGCCCATCGGCCTTGCCAAAACCCGGACGTATTCGCGAGTTGTTGGCACTGGTGTCGCGTCTGCACGCGCAGCGTATGGATCAACGTCGCCCGATGTGGGAGTGTTATTTAATCGAAAGTATTGAAGGTAATCGTTTTGCCATTTATACCAAAATACATCATTCGCTAGTTGATGGTGTCGCGGCGACCCGCTTGATGCAATCGCGGATGGCACGTTCACCTGAAGAGAGTTTACCGCCAATTTGGTCGGATGAATGGACTAAACACCTGCCGAAAAAAGATAAGCGCAGCTTGCCGCTGCCACCATCACCCAAAGAAGTCTTGAATAGCTTCGCCAATGGTGCAGCGCAACTGATTGATTTGTTGAAAACGCCGCGTGATGGCAATGCCAAGGCTTTATTTCAGGCACCAAAAACCATTATTAACCGTCGCGTGACACCTGCACGACGTTTTGCCGCCCAATCGTGGTCGATGGATCGTATTCGTACCGTTGCCAAAGGCTATCAGGCTACCGTTAACGATATTGTGTTGGCGATGTGTGGGGGCAGTTTACGCGAGTATTTGAAAAGCCTTGATGCGTTGCCCACTTTACCGTTAGTTGCTCAGGTGCCCGTGTCAATTCGGGCGACAGATGCTTCGGATGATAATGGTAATGCCATTAGTGCCGTGCAGGTAACGTTAGGAACTCATATTGGCAATCCCGTTGATCGCTTACGGGCAATTCAAGAGTCGATGAAAGCGGCCAAGGATCGTTTGTCGAGCATGGAAAAAGCCGATTTGAATGCCTTTACCGTGTTAAGCAATTTGCCGTTGATGTTGGGGCAGGCGACAGGCTTGGCTGGTCGGCGTACTACCATGTTTAACGTGGTCATCTCCAATGTGCCAGGGCCTAAAGAGCCGCTTTATATGTACGGTGCCAAGATGCTGGCCAATTATCCTGTATCGTTGATCTGGCATGGTTATGCCGCCAATATCACCGTGCACAGTTATGCGGATAGCCTAGACTTTGGCATTATTGCTTGTCGGGATACTGTGCCGCGTGTACAGCGTATGCTTGATTATTTAGAAGATGCCTTAGTTGCGCTGGAGAATCATTTGCCAAAACAGGGTTAATGCCTGTTGATAGCTCAACGGCAGTTGAGATATTCCATCAAGGAAGGCTCAGGACTTA
>JBKJUH010000307.1:0-5401 GCA_046590075.1 Agitococcus sp. | reverse complement strand
CATTTTTCGACGTCGGCGGCAATGATGCGTGACTTGCTGGTGTGCTGGGGCGAGAACGACACCAGCGAAGCCAATATGCTTGATGGCATTGGTGAGGTTGCCAATACCATTGCGGGTAATGCCCGTCGTCATTTCGGCCAGCATTTGGAGATTTCCGTGCCTATTGCCATGCGGGGCATGTCGGATCATATCAAGGCGGCGGTAAGGACACGGCCGTTTGTGATAGCGGTAACTTGGCGGCATCATGAAGCGATAGTGGTGGTAGATCTTGCGCCCGTAAGTTAGGTCGTTTTGATGGGAGAAAGGCGCAAGTAATTGCGTCTTTCTTTTTTGAGGTAAAGAAAGGCGATAAATTGCGAGCCTTGCAAGAGTTATGTTGAGTTTGTCCGAATCGTTCACTTTTTCTATTTGAACGGGTACGGCATCCTAGCCTCAATGCCATTAAGTTAAACCACCAGCCATCGCAGCCAACCAAGCCTCTCGCTTTCGCTCAAAAGACATACCTGCATGTGCTGGACTGGTTGACGGCAAACGCAACAACCGCAAACCATTGGGCAAGTTCTGATTTGCCATCACTTGCCGTCGAAAAATCTGCTCCGCCTTTGCGCCGTTAAAATAGATACGTTGAATCTGCGGGAAGGCCTCAAAAAAATCGCTAAAGTTATTGGGGATACTTGTCGATGTAATAATGGCCGAGTCTAAACTCCCCTCCCGTTCACACGCCTGCAAAACATCCCACAAAGCGATACCCATGGCGGATAAGCCATGTACCCGTTGCTCATATGCCGCATCAGCCGCCACCCCTGTCAACTCTGCTAAGATTCGCCAAAAAGCATTTCGTGGATGAGCATAATATTGCTGTGCTAATAACGATGCCTCACTAGGCATACTACCCAGTATTAAGACTGTCGAAGATGCCGACACAATTGCAGAAAAAGCGTGTTTCATATTTGCCACACCGTCAAACCTCGCCAGTATATTACTGCGAGTAAGCACTTGTGCAAAAGTTTAGCGTTCACACTGAGCCTGTCGAAGTGTTCAGTGCCAATGGTTCGACAGGCTCACCATGAACGGTAAATTTTACATTAGTGCTTAAGACAGCTGATTATCAATTACCGCTTAAAAACTCAAACCTACACCCAAATTAAAACCCTCACCTGCGTTATTGGCTTGGTTGGTATTTTGAAGATCGGCTTTTAGCACCACACGCGGCTCAATCCAATAATTCACACCGACATTGGTTTGTTGGTCATCTTCTTTAGCAACCGCATTGGCAGCGGTGTTCCAAGTGTTATAACGAGCAAAAACACCAACTTTATCGTTAATTTTATACGTTGGCTCAACATAAAAACCTGCTAATTTGTCTGCGCCAGTCGCTTTAGCAACATCATTATCAATATCCCACTGTGCCGCCAATACACGCAAACCAAAGGCTTGCCAATGCCAATCAGCATGAACTTCCAATAAGGTTGCTGGTGCTTTGCCGCCGACTAATAAATCGTGACTTTGGGTGATATTATCCTGTTGCTGAATTGTTGCACCTAACTCCAAGCCATTAATGCCACTGTATTTCACACGTAAGGTGTAAGCTAAATCTTCGGCACGCGCACCACCAAACTCTTGGCGAAACTCACGCAAGCCATCCGCACCGCCCAACGTGTTGACATCACCACGCAAACCATTATGTACGGCAAAATCTACCGCCAAACCTTCAGCGGGCAGGGTGCGAACCATCACGCCTTTTTCCCACCATGTAGCTGGAATAATTAACTCTTCAACAGGATTACGCTCAACGCCATAAAACACATTCGGCTCGTGCGATTCATTCAACAAACCCACAGGCACTAAAAACTGGCCGATATTTAACGATACTTTTGGATGAATACGCCAATCAATAAAGGCTTGCTCAACTTCCGTTTCAATTTCAGTCGAATCAGCCGCACCCTCAAACTCAAACTCACTGTAAAAATGCAAATTGTCGTTAAAGGCATGATTTATTAACACGACAGCACGATGCAAATGGATGTTATTTTTGCCAATCGCTGCATCGGGTTCTTTGAAACTGTTGTAATGAACTTCACCGTAAAAACCAACCGTCGTGGCATTATTCACACTGCTAGTCGTTTGGCTTTGGTTTTCTATGGCAGATGTTAATACTTCTAACTGTGCTTGTTGCGCGTTAATTTGACTTTTTTGACGGGCTAATTCTGCACGCAAATCATCAATCGAACTATCGGCATAAACATAAGAACTACAAGCAATGGCACAGGCCAGCGTAGTTAAGACTGGGCGCAACATAAACATAACTCCAAAAATATCACAAAAAGCAAACCGTTCGCACTGAGTGTGTCGACGTGTTATACGACAGGCTCACCATGCAAGGAAAATACAAGAATGAATTCGTTAGGGTTGATAACCATCCGACAAGGTATTCATAAAGGCGACCAGCGCGTCAATCTCACGGTCATTGAGTTTCAAATTACCTAACTCATCGTGATTGACCGTTTCGGGAACTTCGGCTGCTCCCCAACGCTGAGGGTCGATGTCGCGGGTGTTATAAAACTCAACGACTTTACGCAAATTGTCAAAGCTGCCGTTGTGCATATACGGTGCGGTTTTAGCGACATTTCGCAAACTGGCGACTTTGAATTTACCGCGTAATGACGCTTCACCCTCTTTTGTTGTTGCTAAACCTTCATCAACAAAATCAGCAGCAAAAAATTGCGTATCAGCATGACGAGGTACACCAATATTATCGTAGGTAAAATCGGTAAATAACGAAGGCTTATTACTGCTCGCGGCCATGACATGACAAGCGGCACAATTGCCTTTATCAGCACGAATAAAGGTACTCATGCCCTCCAACTCTTGCGCGCTAAACTTCGTTTTGCCTTGCAAATAGAAATCAAATTTCGAGCTGAATGGGCTAAATTGTGGCGTGCGCTGAAAAGCAGCCAGTGCATCCGCCATTTGCTGAAAGGCTTGCTCTTCTTTGCCCACATCTAAAGCATCGCCACCGAACACATCACGAAACAGATTGGCGGTAGGGCTAGTGCGTAAATTGGCAATGACTTCGTTAGCATCTTTATTATTCATTTCGAGTGGATTGAGGAATGGCTTTTGCGCTTGTTCTTCGAGCGTATTGACCCGACCATCTAAAAATAAGCCCCCTACCCATAACACATCACCGTCATCTACTTCTTGATGCAAGCTGGGTGTAAACGATGCGTAGGCAATACTAGGCGAATTGCGCGTGCCAAATACGCCGACAACTGAACCTTTAGACACAGGTATGGTTTTATCAGGATCAGCAAAAGCGACATTTTTATCATGGCAACTGGCACATGATTGATTTTTTCCACTGGATAATAAGGGGTCATTAAATAATGCTTCACCCAAAGGGACAACGGTTGCCGAAGCCACAACAGGAGCATTGCTTGTGACAGAGGATTCATTTTTTTCAGGCAAACAGCCCGATAACGCCCCACTCACGACCATAAAACTCAGCCAGCGCACCCACATAACCCAATACTCGCATCAAACTTATAGCTAATGATAATCGTTATTATTTATATTTGTAAACATTTTGTTGGTTTTTTATGAGTATTGCGTAGTTGCGGTAGAGAAAGTGACAGGTGATTTGGTGAACAGGCGGCTTAATTTACACCTGAGTTCGGCTTAATTGGACTATATCTTATTGTTTTAATTGATGTAAGAGTTATAGCGGTGAGTAATTCCCCTCCTTGGAGGGGCTAGGGGTGGGTTAAATAGTGGGCAAAAATCGACTATTTGAGTCTTTTACGCCAACACACCCCTAAATCCCCTCTCAAGAGGGGAATAAATACACTCTTATCCGAACTCAGGTTAATTTTAAACTTTAGAATACAAAAAAGTCGGCATATAGCCGACCTTCCATAGACAAATATTTATTCGTAAGACTTACAGCTTCGACAACTTTTCTAACAAGATATTTTGTGCATGATGAGGATGCGCTGCGCCCGAATGTACGCGCACCCAAGTACCATCGGCCTGTAACTCCCACGCTAATTGATTGTCTGCCAAATAACTCAGCAAACCATCTTTATAAATACGTTTTTTGAGTACAGGATCATCAATCGGAAAACAAGCCTCGACACGGGAGAATAAGTTTCTATCCATCCAATCCGCACTAGAGCAATAAATTTTTAAGTCTCCGTCATTAGAAAAACAAAACACCCGTGTATGTTCTAAAAAACGACCCACAATCGAACGCACACGAATATTTTCGGAAATGCCTTTCATATTAGGCCGCAAACAACAAATAGAGCGAATAATCAAATCCACTTTCACACCTGCCATCGAAGCACGATACAAGGACTGCATTAACTGCTTTTCTGTTAAGGCATTGACTTTAATAATAATATGGGCAGATTTTCCTGCTTTTGCCAGTTGAATTTCATGCTCAATTGACGCCATTAATTGCGCGTGTAGGGTAAAAGGCGCATGTAGCAGTTTTTTCAGTTTCGCCGTTTTGCCCATCCCTGTCAGTTCTTGGAAGATTTTATGTACATCTTCACATAACTCAGTATTGGCACTCATCAAGCCATAATCGGTATAAATTCGCGCCGTCACTGCATGATAATTACCCGTACCCAAATGTATATAACGGTGTAGTTTATTATCTTCACGACGCACCACTAAAATCATTTTGGCGTGGGTTTTATAGCCCACAATGCCATAAACGACAATTGCCCCTGCCTCTTGCAGCGTGTTGGCAACGTCAATATTTGACTCTTCATCAAAACGCGCACGTAACTCAATAATGGCTGTCACTTCTTTGCCATTACGCGCTGCTTCCGACAAAATACGCACAATTTCCGAGTCTGCACCTGTACGATATAAGGTTTGTTTTATCGCTAACACTTGTGGATCTAACGCGGCTTCACGCAAAAAATTAATCACAGGATTAAACGACTCAAACGGATGATGCAACAACACATCTTGCTTTTTTAACGCTTCAAACACACTTTCTGATTTTTGTAAAATGGCAGGCGTTGTGGGCGTAAAGGGGGCATAACGCAAACGGGGGCGATTAAAGTTCGATAACAAACGCGCCAAATTGACTGGGCCATTGACGCGATATAAAGCATCTTCTTTCAGGGCAAATTTACGCAATAAATATTCGGTAATATGTTGAGGGCAATTATCCGCCACCTCTAAACGCACGGCTTTACCAAAACGCCGTGAGAACAAACCACCTTTTAATGCCAAGGCTAAATCGTCGGCATCTTCATCCACCGTTAAGTCGGCATTACGGGTGACACGAAATTGATAACAGCCCGTTGCCACCATGCCCAAAAACAACTCGGTGACGTGTTCATGGATAATCGCCGATAACAAAACGTGCTGGTCACCGCCATTG
>JBKJUH010000263.1:0-15995 GCA_046590075.1 Agitococcus sp. | reverse complement strand
TTGGTGCATATCCGCCACCCAGTCTTTTAATGCCAACAACCACGACAACGGAATCCAGCGCGCTTGTAAAGGGTCTTCCTCGCGCATAAATCGCCAAAACTCGACATTACTGGTATTCTGACGAAACGCTCTCGGCAAACCACTACGCAGGGACTTAAAAAACCAGAATGCCAATTTCATTTGCAGCCACTGCATACGGGCGGGATACACTAAAGGTGCTAACAACAGCAGACGCTCTAATTCTGGCAACTGCCGCTGTGCCGAAGCCGCCAGCACATAATTCATAAGAATAGCTGCACCTGTACTTTGCCCTAAACCCAGCCACGGCTTAGGCATTTCATGGCGCAATATCGTCAATAAATGACCAAAAATCACCTGATATTCAGCAAAGTTGCCAATACTTGCGCTCGCTCCAGAAGACAAACCATGCCCAGGCAAATCGTAAATAACCACCGCAAAATCTTGCTGAAATAATTGCGGCAAAATATGACGATACAAACCACTATGCTCTAAATAGCCATGCACCAGCCAAACCGTTCCCTTGGGATTTTGAGGGATAAAGGCATGGGTTAAAATGTCATAACCCGCCACCGAAACAAAACCACACGCATGATGCAAACCATAAAAATCAGATTCAAAATCAAGGTGATAATAACGACAATAATCAGCCACCGCACCGTCAACAGCCACTGCTTGAGTCAGATCAAATGGCGTTAACGCATGGCGTGTTGCTTGTGGAGAAAAAACCATGATCGCCTCACTGAATGAATTGCTTTTTTACTTATAGCATGTTCTTAAACAGGACTTACGCATCGCGCCGCGATTAGTGCGTTTTGCTCACATAAAGCCGCCTAAAGCGGCTGAAATGTGAGCAAATAAGAGATAACCGCCTAAGTCTTATTAATGCGGAAAAAATGACACCAAATGTCAATTTTTATGCCTCAGAGCGCATATCATTACAACTAGCACTATAGTACTTATAAAACTTTTTGACACGGGATAATCACCATGATTGGCATTCCTATCGCATTACTCGCCGCCAATGGCGTTGAATGGTATTTACACAAATATGCCTTACATGGCGTGCCAAAAGCCGGTGGTGGCCGTAAAGCCTTGTCTGAACCGTTTATGAAGCGTCATTGGGCACATCATAAACGCGTCAGACTGACTAAATATCGTGATGATGAGTTATATGGCTCTTTTTATGAAAGCCCTGATGCCATTGCTGAAGCCAAAGCATTGCTGCAAATTTGCGCCGTTACTAGCCTCGCCCTGCCCATTGCGCCGTTTTTTACTTTAACCACCTATTATTGTGCATGGAATTATTGGTACGTTCACAGCCAATCGCACGTAGACCCTGAGTGGGGCAAGAAAAAAATCCCATGGCACTATGACCACCATATGAACACCAATCAAGATGCGAACTGGGGTGTCACTAAACCGTGGTTTGATTATATTATGGGTACACGGGTGATTTCGTCGGCAGATTTACAGGAGTCTAACCCACTCGGCGTTAAGCTACCGTTGTTTATCGAAAATAAGCTCAACATCTTGGCACGACGTTATGCACCACGCGCCTTTGAAAAATTAGATGCAAATGCGCGTGAAGAATCACATAAACGCGCACAAGGTTTAGAAAATGTCATGCCTGAGTTTTCAGCAGCGACATAAATCCGCTATTACTTAACATACGCCAATAAGCCCTCTTTAATAAGAGAGCGGATTGCTGTTAAGTACTAACGCATAAGCTTTCCTATATCTACCGTTCGCACTGAGCCTGTCGAAGTGCCTTATAGTTAGTAAGTAGTTCGACAGGCTCACCACGAACGGAGAATATACAGAAAATTTCGCATGGGCTCTTAGTCTTCAAAAACAATGTTATCTTTATTCTTCTCGATAATACCCACACCAATGCCTTTGACTTCATCTAAATCTTCCAACGAAGAAAACTGACCATTGGTTGTTCGCCATTCAATAATGGCTGCGGCCTTAGCTTTACCGATGCCTTTTAACTGCGAAGACAACACATCTTCGGTAGCGGTATTAATATTCACCTTGGGCGCTGTTGCCACCTGAGTTGGCGTAACCGTTACCGCAGCACACTGGGGTGCTTCCGCAAAAACCAGCGTTGAGGAGCCCAAACAGCAAAAAAATACGACTAACGGTAAAAAACGACACATTTACAGCCTCCTTGCTACTATTGATTGCGAATATGTCATTGTACAAATAAACCGATCATTTCCCAATACAATCACAACAATTCTTTGCCCCAATACAACTTTTGATTTATATTCCAAACTCTTAGCAATCTTTTTTAACTAAACGCTATAATTAGCAAGTAAATAGTTTTTCAGTCCGTACTTTTTCGCGACGAAAACCTGTTTTTATCCTAGTAAAGCAAAAACAACAGCGGAAAGACAACATGGCAGCTCCTTCACCCAATACCACATCGTTTGGCGGTTTAGCAAAACGCCTTGTCAATGAGGGCTTGGTTGATACCGTAGTCATGCAAAAAGCATTAATTGAATCGCAGCGAGAGCAATCTTCGCTCATTAGTTATTTGGTCAAAAATAAAATCGCTAAATCTGCCCAAGTCGCATGGCTAATGGCCGACGAGTTCGGTGACCCTTTATTCGACTTAGACTCACTTGACCAAGAACTTATTCCTAAAGAACACATCGACGAAAAAATCGTCAAACAATATAACGCCCTGCCTATTTTCAAACGCGGCAAACGTTTATTCGTGGCCATGGGCGACCCGACACGCATAGATGCCATTGATGCCATTCGTTTTAATACGGGAATGAATGTAGAAACGGTGATTGTTGAAGAAGACCGCCTCGTCAAACTCATTGAAAAAGTCTTAGAAGGCAGCAGCAACAAGATGATGGAAGGTCTTGATGATGACCTCGACAATCTTGATATCAGTGGCGGCGAAGAAGACACCAAAAAAGACTCAGGTGCTAGCACCTCTGGCGAAGATGACGCCCCCATTGTTAAATACATCAATAAAATATTGCTCGATGCCATTAAAATGGGTGCATCCGACTTACATTTTGAGCCTTACGAAAAAGCTTACCGCATTCGCTTTCGCGTTGACGGCGTACTCCGCGAACACACTCGCCCTCCCGTACATCTAGCAGGAAAAATGGCAGCACGCTTAAAAGTCATGTCGCAAATGGATATTTCTGAACGACGTGTACCCCAAGATGGTCGGATTAAATTAAAACTATCAAAAACGCGCGCCATCGACTTCCGTGTTAACTCATTGCCTACCTTATTCGGTGAAAAACTCTGTTTGCGGATTCTTGACCCCTCAAGTGCCATGCTCGGCATTGATGCCCTCGGTTATGAACCTGACCAAAAAGCATTGTTTTTGGCAGCCCTCGAAAAGCCGCAAGGCATGCTACTGATTACAGGACCTACAGGTTCGGGCAAAACCGTGTCGCTCTATACGGGTCTTAACATTCTCAACAATGAAGAAACCAATATTTCGACCGCCGAAGACCCTGTGGAAATCAACCTTGAAGGCATTAACCAAGTTAACGTTAATGCCCGTGTCGGCTTGACTTTTGCCGCCGCACTCAAAGCCTTCTTGCGTCAAGATCCTGAAATTATTATGTTGGGTGAGATTCGGGACTTAGAAACCGCTGAAATCGCCGTAAAAGCCGCGCAAACTGGACACATGGTTCTGTCAACACTGCACACCAACAGCGCACCTGAGACATTAACGCGTCTGCGCAATATGGGTATTCCTTCGTTTAACATTGCTACCTCGGTCAACCTAGTGATTGCCCAGCGCTTAGGTCGTCGCTTGTGTAGTGCCTGTAAAAAACCGATGGAAGTCCCTAAAAAAAGCTTAATAGAAATGGGATTTACCGAAGCCGACCTCGCAACAGGATTTAAAGTCTATCAAGCGGTGGGTTGTGACCAATGCCGTGATGGTTATAAAGGTCGTGTTGGTATTTATGAAGTAATGAAAATCACGCCAAAACTTGCAAAGCTGATTATGGAAGATGGCAACTCTATTGAAATTGCCGACCTGTCGCGTACGGAAGGTTTTCCTGACTTACGACGTTCAGGCTTGGTAAAAGTCATGGCGGGCATTACCACCCTGCAAGAAATGGATCGAATTACGGGCGCGGATTCATCTCACTAAGACTAAGCTTCACTTTTGCGCTAGCATAATAAATTAGATAACATGGGTACAGCCCACCAAAAAACGAGTATGACGGATTATGGCCACCAAAAAACCAGAACCCATTCTAAGCTTTGCTTATGATGGTGTTGACCGCAAAGGCAAAAAAGTAAAAGGCGAAATGTCTGGTAAGAATGTTGCGCTGGTGAAAGCACAACTGCGCAAACAAGGCGTTAATGTCAACAAAATCCACAAGAAAACCACTAACCCATTGGCTAATTTTAGCAAAGCTAAAGTATCACCGATGGATGTGGCTATTTTTACACGACAATTAGCGACGATGATGAAAGCGGGCGTGCCACTGGTGCAATCATTTGAAATTGTAGCGGAAGGCCTAGATAACTTAACCATGCGTGAAGTGGTGAATGGCATTAAAAATGAAGTAGAAGGCGGTAACACCTTCGCAGGTGCCATTCGCAAATACCCTTTGTACTTTGATGAACTGTTTTGCAGTCTTGTTGAGTCTGGCGAACAATCGGGTGCTTTAGAAACCATGCTTGA
Organism: Agitococcus sp.; assembly: GCA_046590075.1. Lineage (GTDB taxonomy): Bacteria > Pseudomonadota > Gammaproteobacteria > Pseudomonadales > Moraxellaceae > Agitococcus. The sequence continues at coordinate 11,296 of JBKJUH010000263.1, read as the reverse complement.
TCGAGTCGCACAATACAAAGAAAAAAGCGAACTATTAAAGCAAAAAATCAGCAAAGCCATGAAATACCCAATGAGTGTTATTTTTGTAGCACTCATTGTCACCGTCATTCTATTGTTAAAAGTTGTACCTGTGTTCCAAGATTTATTTTCAAGCTTTGGTGCTGAATTACCTGCATTCACCATGATGGTTATTAATATGTCAAAATGGCTACAGGAGTCGTGGTTTATTTTATTGATAGTTATTATGGGAATCGGTGGTGCATTTACTGAAGCCAAAAAACGCAGCCTTGCATTTAACCACATGCTTGATCGATTGGCACTGAAAGCCCCTATCGTCGGTGACTTAGTGTATAAATCGACGGTTGCTCGTTTTGCTCGGACGTTATCAACCACCTTCTCGGCGGGTGTTCCTTTAGTTGATGCGCTGGTTTCATGTGCTGGCGCAACAGGCAATGTCGTTTATCGTGATGCCGTGTTAAAAATCCGTGATGAAGTGGCGACAGGTCAACAACTCGGCTTTGCCATGCGCCAATCGGGCATTTTTCCGTCAATGGCGTTGCAGATGGTCTCCATTGGTGAAGAGTCTGGCGCACTTGACTCCATGCTTGACAAAGTTGCTTCTCACTTTGAAAACGAGGTAGACAACGCTGTTGATGGCTTAACCAGCATGATGGAGCCGCTCATTATGGCAGTGTTAGGTGTGCTTATCGGCGGCCTTGTTATTGCCATGTACTTGCCAATCTTCCAATTAGGCTCGGTAGTTTAATGCTTGAGTTTTACATTGAAGCCCCCTTACTGACAGGGGGGCTAATTTTGTTGCTGGGACTGTGTATTGGCAGCTTTCTCAATGTCGTTATTTATCGTTTACCTGTGATGATGGAGCGAAGATGGCATGTCGAATGTTGCGAACTCCTACAACAACCTGCAACAGCAACAGACAAATTCAACTTAGCCACTCCTGCGTCTCGCTGTCCCAAATGCAGCCACCAAATCAAAGCATGGGAAAACATCCCCGTGTTGAGTTGGTTATTGCTCAAAGGCAAATGTAGCAACTGCAAAACACCGATTGCTTTGCGTTATCCTTTAGTCGAATTAGCAACTGGCTTGTTATCTCTTTGCGTATTTTTGGCGTTTGGCCCTACCGCTAAAATGTTATCCGCCTTGATGCTGACATGGGCAGTCATTGCTCTCACCATGATTGATTTTGATACCCAACTACTCCCCGATGACATTACCCTGCCTTTAGTATGGGCAGGTTTACTTGTCAACATGAATGGCTTGTGGGTTTCGCTTGATCAAGCAGTATTGGGTGCGATGTTGGGTTATTTATCATTATGGAGCATTTACTGGCTGTTTAAGTTAGTGACTGGTAAAGAAGGCATGGGTTATGGCGACTTCAAACTACTCGCTGCATTAGGGGCATGGTTAGGCCCGAGTCAATTACCACTGATCATTTTATTGTCGTCGTGCGTTGGCGCAGTCATAGGTGGTGCTTATGCAGTGATACGCAAAGAAAGTGCACCATTTGCTTTTGGCCCTTACTTAGCCATTGCAGGACTGATTGCCATGTTTACAGGCCCTGAATTAGTGCATTGGTATTTAGGGACATGGAAACATTAATATGTATGTTGTTGGCTTAACAGGCGGTATTGGCAGTGGTAAAACCGCCGCCAGTGACTATCTTGCCTCACTGGGCATTGTTGTCGTTGATGCTGATGTGATTGCCCGTGATATTGTTGCCATCGGCCAACCTGCATTAATCGCGATAGCCCAACACTTTGGCTCTGCTATTTTTCACGCCGACGGCAGCTTAAATCGTAGCGCATTAAGAAACATTGTTTTTAATCAGCCTACACAACGAAAAGTATTGGAAGCCATTACTCATCCTGCGATTCGCCAAGACATTCAACGACGTATTGCTGCTAGTGTTTCGCCCTATACCCTGCTTGTTTCGCCGTTATTGTTTGAAAGTGGTCAGCATCAATTAGCTCATCGAAACTTAGTCATAGATGCCAGTGAAGACTTGCAGCGTCAACGGGCATCGACACGCGATGGCGTTAATGCCGAACAAATTAACAGTATCATGGCGGCGCAATTAACGCGAAGCGAGCGTAATCAACGCGCCGATGACATTGTCATTAATCAGGGTGATTTGCACGATTTATATCGGCAACTCGATACTGTCCATCAACAATATTTAATCTTCAGTCAAGCACCATAAGCCCATGAACATCTCTGAAAAACCCACCACTATCACCCTGCCCTGTCCTCGTTGTGGAAAAATCACCACATGGCAAGGCAATACGTTTCGACCCTTTTGTAGTGAGCGTTGCAAGCAGATTGATTTAGGGGCATGGGCAAATGAAGATTATGCTATTCCCACTACACCCTCTGCGGAAGATGACGAGTAATACCAATCAGCAAGAATACCTCGATTAAAATGCACTGTTTTTACTGCTCCGTTCACACTGAGCCTGTCGTGCTTCGTCAAGCTCAGCATAAACGGAGCTTCATGTCCGTGGTTCGATACTTATCATCCCCAATAACCAGCTTATTTATTTGCCGTCGCCACTTCTAAGGCCAACTTCCCTTCAATCACCACAAACGCTTTAATATCCGTGGGTGTAAAAAAAACTCCTTGAGGTCGGACGCGGGTAACTTGTGCTTTTAAGGTGGCGCCATAACCTAAGTTTTGCCGATAATCTTTAAAGTCTTTTAGTAGTTCTGTTAAATCTTTATCAAAGCTAAAACGTGCTTTTGCGCTAATCGTCTCTATAAATTTACCATGAAGCATCCAATTCGCTGATTTTGCTAACAAACTGCTAGTGGTTAACGCAAAATCCACGTTTTCTAAACGTAGCTCATTCTTTTCAATATCCAATACAGGTTTAGCCAATAGAAACACTTCAGCATCAATCGGCTTTTGTAAGCGTAACGCCAAAACCGCATTATCACCACTACCATAAAACTTCAAACTGCTAATCAACACCTGATGACCACCTGCATCAAACGGTTTATTGGCTAATTTTTCATTTAACAAACGGTTAGCGACATCTAAACCAATATCACCACGCAGTGCTAAATTAAAGCCATCGCTAGTCGTTACTAAACGTTGAGGGTGCGGCATGATAGGAACAGGACGCTGTGGCTTTTCACCAGTAATAATTTGCGGATAAGCGGTAACACTGACACTGGTTTTTACATATCGACCCAAGCCAACAATGTCAGACAAGCCTATTTTTTCGGGCTGGAGCATTAACCAGACATTTTTTTCTATTTCTTGCGGCGCATTGACTTGCGGCCATGTTTTTATCAATAATGCTTTTAAGCCTACCTGCTTGAGTGAGGCGTTTATCGTTTCCGTCACCACTGACTGCACTTTATTACGCACCAACGGCAGGTTTAATAAGCGTTCTACATTGAACTTAAAGGCGGTAATATTGCACGGTTTCAGCCATTTTAATTGCCACTGCCCTGCCTGAATAGCCAAATCACCTTCGGCTGTCCAATACAGTTTGCCTGGCAAGGTAAATTCTATTTTCGGTAGAGCTTCACCAATACCACAACTGACACCGCCCATGCGCATAAAAGAGGTGCGCGTATTGGCATCTACCGAAAACTCCAATTGTGTCGTTGCGACAAAATCTTGCCCTATGACACTCAAACGCACATCACGTAAATTAACGACGTGGGTGATTTCTGTTTCTATCGGTAACGGAGTATTGGCAATCACCAGCATTTCCGTGGTTTTTCCTGCAGACAAAGGCTTAGGTGCATTTTTTAACGCCTCACTACGCACCACTTCCAAATCAATATCAATGGGAATATTAATCACCGAACTTGCAACCGTCGGTAAAATGATAGGGTTCGGGTTATTAACGGGCGCAAATAGCGGCTGGGTTGATTGACAACCGACCAACAACAGCGTGCCAAGTACCACTAAACCCGATAAATACCGTCTCATCTCTTTAGCTCCCAATATGAAAAAAACCATGACTGCAAGTGGTTGGTTTAGCTATGTGCATAACCCCGCATTGTGGCATATTTATTTACTACTTTATGTCATAACGTCTGACAAAAAATTCAACGTCTTGAATTCTTATCCGCTATGCTTAGTGGCGAAATGCAATAAAATCATAGTATGGAGTAGTTTTGATGGAACAATTCTTCGCTCTCAGACGTAAATTGGTCATGGCTTTAAGTATCACCATTGCCGTGGGCTTTTTTTTATCATTACTCGTGAATTATAGTGTCGAAAAAGCCACCGTTCATCACTCTCTTGTGCATCAGCAGCTGCCACTGACATCAAACTCTATTTACTCCGATTTAAAAGATGATGATTTAGGGCTGTTTATTACCCCGATCCCTACTGTTTATCAGCAAAATTATCTCGATTATTTAGATTACGGCTTAAATTTAGAAAAAATTAATACCCTAATTCGGCTTTATAAAAAAGAATATGGCCACGATATTTCTTTAGTTAATGTCAATGGCGATATTATTGCTTCCACACACAAAGACACCATCAAAGCCAAAGCTAATATTTTTAAAATTGATAGCTTCTCGTTAATTTCAGACGATATTATTCAGCAAAAGAAAGGCTCGTACCAATATCAACACAACGGTGATACTTATTTACTCAACACTCGATATCTACCTGATTTTAAGTGGCTAATTTTAGTGGATACCAATGAAGATGAAGCCACGCAAACCATTCGTCAAAGCCTTTATATTAATATTTTTATTGGTTTCTTTATTGTACTAGCTTCTATCTTTTTTATTAACACATCTATGAATACGCATCAATGGCAATTAAAAAAGATGATTAATGAAATTGCCACTTCTGATGCACTCACTGGTTTAGCTAATAGAAGAACCTTTGATATTATGATTGGCCATATACTTGCCAATTCTCTGCGTAACCAAAACCCTGTAAATTTGCTGTTACTTGAAATTGATAAACTGAAAGAAACTCACTGTCAACACGGCATTTTAACGGTTGAAAGCATTATCCAGCAAATTGGTGGTTTAATTAAAAACTCGATTCGCGCCTCCGATGTGGGCTGTCGCTGGAGTGACGGACAATTTATGATTACGCTGAATCAATGTCATGCCGATAAAGCGCAGATGATTGCCGAAGCGTTACGCGTAAATATTGAAAGCGCGGTGATTAAACACAACAATCTAACCATGAATATGACTCTAAGTATTGGTTTAAGCCAATATCATGTCAATGACACGACCACTAGTTTGGTTGAGCGCACGCAAAAGGCTCTGTTGGAAGCCAAAAGACTCGGCAGTAATAAAGTGGTGAGTCTCAAAGCCCCTTACTTACTGCCCGAAACGGTCGCTCGTCAATCACCTCAACGCTTTAGCTCGCCCGTACAAATGCCGGTTTAACCATTGTCAATATCTGTGTTGCCAAGGCATCGGCATGGGCGCAGGGTGCTAAGTTTTGGCGTTTCATGGCATGAGCAAAGTTGCCCTCTAACCATAAATTAGCAAAACCATGAACAATGCTCCACGCCAACAAGCTATAACTCAACACCGAATCGTTATCTTGTTCGGGAATAATGGCCGCAACTACCTTCACTAATACTTGAAATCCGCTATCTCCTGCCTCTTTGAGTTCTTCATGCTCTTGATGTAATGCTTCACAGCGAAACACCAAACGAAAAGCTCCCGGCCTAGCAATGGCAAAGCGAATATACGCCAAGCCCACGCCTTTTAGTTTCTCGTAAGGGTCATCACCTGCTTGCTCCACATGCGCTTGTATGGTTTGTGTTAAATCCCGAAAAACCGAGGCCGCATACGCCGATAATAAGCCTGCCCTATCGCCAAAATGATGCGCAGGTGCCGCATGAGATACTCCTGCACGGCGCGCACACGAGCGTAAGGTAAATGCTTCCAAACCTTCGGACTCAATAATCTCATCAGCCGATTTTAATAAGGCACGCGCTAAATCACCATGATGATAGGGTGGGCGTGGCTCGTGAACGACTTTAATAATTGCAGACATGGAATACCCTATAATTGTTACAACACCAACTCTTTACACTGTCAAGTTTAGCTGAACTTTGACAACTCCGCAGCACTGTGCAATGTTTGTTTAAGTGTTTTTTAGCGACTATTGCTTTATTAACACTCGACTATTGGCGAATCGTCGTATTACTCACTCATTCCTGTATAAACTCGTGTACAATAAAAACTGACTATCGTATTTCTCGATAGTTTACATAGACGGAAGTCTCATTGTGTATACTTTGTGACGATAACTATGTTAGGAAACAAACAAGAAGTTTGCTTAATCGTCGTTAGGGTGGACATAAACTCGACGTAGCCATGAATGGCACTGCGTTTTGTATCGTCAGTTGGGCTTTCCCTGCGTTGATACAAAGCATTTTTTATTCATGGGACTTGCGCCGATTTTGCCTGACCGCGACACCTCACACGACACCTTAGTCGCCGATGTTAGCTGAATACAAAATCACTCGTAAGCCCCTATTACCACACAAGAGTACTGGTTATGGGTATATGTCGTATCGACCAGCCATCCAAAAGTAACTACGGTTACTATGTTCGCATTCGATGGCGCGGTGTTATTTATGCTAAGTTTTTTTCCGATAAAAAACATGGCGGTGCGGATAAAGCGTGGGACGCAGCGGAAACGTATTTTCACGAGTTAGATGCCAAACTGCCGCCTGATTCTAAGGTTGGCCGAGTGTCATCACGCAATACGAGCGGCGTTGTCGGTGTCAGTCGTGCTGAAGGAATGAAGCGTGGTTGTGCTTACGCGCACTGGCAAGCATGGTGGACAGCAGGTGGCAAAACCAAAACAGCGTGTTTTTCGATTCGCAAATATGGCGAGGAAAAATCCAAAGAAATGGCCATAGCTGCCCGCAAAAAGTGGGAAACGGAATACTTTGAGACTCACCCACAAACTGTTTAATGTTAATACAGTGCTGTGAATTGGGTTTGTTGGGTGTGCATTTTAATGCACCCCGACCCATTCTGCACTAAAACGATGCTTAGCTTATCAACTTGGTGCATATTTTTCTCTCGCATCACTACAAAAAAACTTTATTTATCACTACTGTAGAAAATAAACCTTCCCTGCCCCCTCGCTATTATTAATTTTCTTTAACAAAATCAGTGCTTAGTGACTAGAGCTACGTTATATGCACGCCTGAAAATAACATTGGCATATAGTCTGCATAGTAATAAAAATCGAGGGCGCATTACGCGCTTTTCAGAGATGATGGCTAGGGTTCCGATGTCGTTAAATGGCATGTCTGGTCCGAGAGCTGTCGGCTGTACCCAGAGAAAAGGGTACACGCTCCACGGCGGGATAAAAGCCCGGGAGAAATCTGTCGCGTTATACGCGCTCTCCCCACGTCTTTACTCGTTAGGAGCTACATTATGTCTCGTTTTTCCTCTGCCCTATCTCATCTTGTGCGTGTCTGCGCGCTTTCTACCACCTTAGCTACTGGCGTTGGCATGACTGCGATGGTCACCAGTACGGTGGCACAAGCCGAAGTTAAAGTCGGTGTCAGTGATTGGCCGGGTTGGGTTGCTTGGTATATTGCCGAACAAAAAGGTTATTTCAAAAAGTACGGTGCTGACGTTAAGTTAGTCTGGTTTGCGAACTATACCGACTCTATTGCTGCGCTTTCTTCGGGTCAATTAGACGCTAACTCACAAACATGGTCGGACTCTTTAGGCCCTATTGCTAAAGGTATCGCCTTAAAAGCGGTATTGGTCAATGACAATTCAGCGGGTAATGACGCATTGATGGTCAGCCCAAAAATCAAAAGTTTTGCCGATTTAAAAGGTAAAAAAGTCGCGCTTGAGCAATTTAGTATTTCGCATTTTGTCTTAATTACCGCCTTAACTAAAAATGGCTTAAAAGCCAGCGATGTGAAAATCGTTAATTTAGCGGCCGCCGATGCTGCGGCTGCCTTTATGACGGGTCGGGTTGATGCTGCTGTGGTATGGAATCCGTGGGTATCGCAAATTGAAAAATCAAAAAAAGGTAGTGCACTGTTTACGTCTAAAGATATGCCAGGTTTAGTGCCTGACTTGCTAGTGGCACAAGAAAAATCCATCAAAAGCAAACGTAAAGACTTTGTGGGCATGGCCAAGGCATGGTTTGATACCGTTGCTTTTATCAAAAGTAATCCTGATGAAGCCGCCAAAATCATGGCTAAAGTCGTTAGTTTACCGCCAGAACAATACAAAGTATTTTTACCAGGCACACGCTTTTTTGATGCCGCTGCCAACCAAGCTGCATTTGCTGCCGCTAGTAATCCACAATCATTATTAGCCGTGTCCCCGACTATTTCTCAATTTTTAGTCAGTAATAAGTTAATTGAAAAAGTGCCCGTTTTTGCCAATGGTTTAGACGGTAGCATTGTTGCCGATGCCTTGAAGAAATAAATATCCTGTAGGGGCGAATTTATTCGTCTTATCTTTTAATTGGTAATTGGCGAATAAATTCGTCCCTACGGTACATAGGAATTTTTAGCATGGGCAATTTGCCTAACAAAATACATCGCAAAGCACGACAAGGTGCTGGCATGTGGGCGATTCGTGGCCAGATTAGCCGCCGTAACTACTGGTTATTGGCGGGACTGGGTTTGATTGTGCCTCTTGTGGTCTGGTGGGCAGCAACCCTAAGTGGCGCGAATGAAATCTTTTTGCCTAAACCGTGGAGTGTGTTAACGCGGTTGGTGACATGGTGGCAAGAAGATGATTTATGGGCAGATATCACCATCAGTGTGTATCGGGTGATGGGTGGATTTTTACTATCGGCACTGATTGCGTTACCTTTAGGTTTATTGATTGGTAGCTATAAAGCCATACAAGCTTTTTTAGAACCGTTAACGGACTTTATTCGTTATATGCCTGCAGTTGCTTTTATCCCCCTTGTGATGTTGTGGATTGGCATTGATGAATCGTCAAAAGTCGCCATTATTTTTATTGGCACGTTTTTTCAAATGGTCTTGATGGTCGCTGAAGATGTACGACGGGTACCGATGGCACAAATTGAAGCCGCACAAACGATGGGTGCCAGTCGCGGTGAATTGATTGAATTGGTGATTTTGCCATCAGCCAAACCTGCACTACTTGATACCTTAAGGGTGACAATGGGCTGGGCATGGACGTACTTAGTGGTGGCGGAGTTAGTGGCAGCAAACTCAGGTTTAGGTTATTCCATTCTTAAAGCGCAACGCTTTTTACAAACCGACAAGATTTTTGCCAGCATGATGTTGATTGGGGTCATTGGTTTACTCACCGACCAATTGTTTCGCGCTTTACATCGTAAAGCCTTTCCTTGGTTATACCTCAGAGGTTAATGATGAACGAACCGAAAATCACCATTCAAAAGGTGCAAAAGTTTTTTGGCGAAGGTGCGGAGCAAATTCAAGCCTTACAAGATATTAATTTAGCGATTGAGGCTAACGAATTTGTTACCTTTGTCGGTGCATCGGGTTGTGGCAAATCTACTTTGTTACGCATTATTGGCGGTTTGGAATATCACAACGACGGCGAAATTTTTGTCAACGGCAAAGCAGTGACTGGTGCTGGTCTTGACCGCGCAATGGTGTTTCAACATTACAGTTTGTATCCGTGGTTGGGCGTACGTGACAATATTCGCTTTTGTCGGCAATTAAAAGCCCATACCGACGGTCGCACTCAAGCCGATGTTGAAGCGGCTTCTGGCCGTACCGACGCGTTGATTCGCTTAATGGGTTTATCGGCGGTCGAAAATGCCTATCCCAACCAACTCTCAGGTGGAATGCAGCAACGGGTGGCAATTGCGCGCGCCTTAATGAGTAAACCCGATGTCTTGTTAATGGATGAGCCATTTGGCGCACTGGATGCGCAAACCCGCGAAGTCATGCATGACTTGATACGTCATGTCTTTAAGCTGGAAAAAACCACCATTATTTTTGTCACCCATGATGTTGAAGAAGGTATTTATTTGGGTAATCGGGTGGTGTTAATGGCACCCAGACCCGGCCGAATTGACACTATTTACGATGTGCCTTTACCTGCACAACGCACCCAAGACATGAAACACTCGCCTGAATTTTTACAGCTCAAACGGCAAATCCTTAACCGCATTCGTGAAACATCGGGCATGAAAACCGACCTTGAGTTATTGGAAAAACTCACCCTACAAGCCACTAACTCTGTGAGTACAGAACGATGACAAACGCACTTTTTATCCCACTATGGGAAGAACTGATTCCTGCTGGCCATCATTGGTCAGGGTTAATTCGTCGCGGCACCGTGCTTCGTCTGACCGATATTGACGGCGGTGCCAATGCGTCGATGCTGTTGTTTAACGCCGAAGACAAGCTCGAACGCTACAATATGGCCGACACCCTCAAAGCCCAACATACGGCTTTTTTAACCACAGCTCATGTCTGTTATTCCGATATGGGACGTATTTTTTGTTCGATTATTCGGGATGATGCTGGCTGGAACGATACATTTTGTGGGGTATCGGATAGCACGCACGTGCAAGCGCAATATGGCGAGGCCAATTTTGGCCAAGTGCGTAATCAAATGTACCGTAACGGCCAAGACAGCCTGTTAATTGAATTAGGTAAATATGGCTTAGGTTTACGCGACCTCGTACCCAATATTAACTTTTTTAGTAAAGTCAGTTGTGATGATGACGGTAAGTTACTGCATCATCCTACCCACAGCAAGGCGGGCAGTGTGATTGATTTACGCTTTGAAATGAATAGCTTAGTGATGATAGCCACTGCTCCGCATCCGCTACATCAAGCAGCAGAATACTCAGCAAAACCCGTCTTATTAAGCGCGTATCGTGCCGAACCCGTCGACTATGATGATATTTGCCTTCGCCATTGCGAACAAAATCAACGTGGTTTTGTACTCACCGACCGTTATTACGCTGTTTAAGGAGTGAAGCAAACATGAGTCAGTTAAGCATTGAAAATGCTGTTTTAAATGAAATTTGCCCGTCGGGTGAATCATGGATGGGCAAAGTTAAACGTGGCCAAGTCTTCAGAATTTTGGACTTAGAAGGTAATCAAGCGGTAGATACGCTGTTTTATAACGCCGAGGATGCCAGTGAGCGTTACAGTGCCAGCGATACCATTCGCCGCCAACAACAATTGTATTTAGAAAAAGGCTCAAAGTTATACAGTAACTTAGGCCAAGTCATGTTGAGCATTGTCGATGATACCTGTGGCCACCGAGAGTGTCATGGCGGCCACAGGTATCATCGACAATGCTCAACATGACTTGGCCTAAGTTA
>JBKJUH010000181.1:0-3215 GCA_046590075.1 Agitococcus sp. | reverse complement strand
CTGTGCCATACAAGATTGTGCTGATAAAACTTGTGTTAAGTCATTGGTATTATTGGCTAAAGCATCTAACAACGCGGGACTAATCGTTAGCTTATCACAACCTGCTAACGCAGCAATTTCATCTGTATTTCTAAAACTCGCAGCCATAACAACCGTTTTATAGTCACATGATTTATAGTAGTTGTAGATGTTTTTAACCGAAACGACACCTGGATCCGTGTCGGCTGTATAGTCTTGTCCTGTCGATTTTTTATACCAATCTAAAATTCGCCCGACAAACGGTGAAATGAGTGTCACGCCTGCTTCGGCACAGGCTTGTGCTTGGGCAAAGTTAAACAACAAGGTTAAATTGCAATGAATGCCTTCTTGCTCCAATAAACGCGCCGCTTGAATACCTTCCCACGAACTGGCAATTTTGACTAAGACGCGTTCACGGCCAATACCTGCGGCTTGGTAACGTTGAATAATACGGCGGGCTTGTTCAATGGTAGCGCGGGTATCAAAAGAGGCACGGGCATCGACTTCGGTAGACACCAAGCCGGGAATAGCTTTAAGAATTTCAATGCCAAAACCGACACTAATGGCTTCGATGGCCGTTTGTAATTGGCTGGCTTGGTTAGGTTGCGATTTAGCGGCCTCTAAACCTTTAAGAATAATGTCTTGATATTCGGGTTGACTGGCTGCTTTGAGAATTAAAGACGGATTGGTGGTGGCATCCACAGGTTTAAGCCGTTGAATACTGGCAATATCGCCTGTATCGGCAACAATGGTACTAAAGGCTTGAAGTTGTTGTAACTGGTTCATAAGTTATCCTAATCTAAATCTAATTTTCTGCAACAAAACGGGCGGCTTCTTCAACCAAAGCTAAACCTTGATGTTTTTGATGAGCGTAAGTGCTGAGATGTTGTCGCCACTTTCTTGCGCCAGCCATGCCTTGAAATAAGCCTAAAATATGCCGAGTCATTTGCATCAGTGGCACGCCAGCACTGAGTTCGCGCTCCATAAATGGCAAATAACGCTGTAAAATTTGGTGTGGAGTCGGTACTTCTTCATCCCATAACGTCAAGGCTTGCGCTAAAACAAACGGGTTATGATACGCCTCACGACCCAACATCACACCATCAACAGTTTGCCAATGTTCGGCAATTTCCGTGACTGTTTTTATACCACCATTTATGTGTATGGTTAACTGTGGAAAGTCTTTTTTTAAGCGATACACGTCATCATAACGTAAGGGTGGTATGTCGCGGTTTTCTTTGGGTGATAAGCCTTGCAGAATGGCAATTCGGGCATGAACAATAAACTCAGTACAACCCGTTTTAGCAACGGTATCAACAAAATGGCACAAGTTGTCGTAACTTTCTAAGTTATCAATACCAATTCGATGTTTAATGGTGACGGGGATTTTAACGGCAGCTTGCATCGTGCTAATACACTCAGCCACCAGTTCGGGCTCGGCCATTAAACACGCGCCAATTTTATTTTTTTGCACACGGTCAGACGGGCAACCGACATTGAGGTTGACTTCGTCATAACCTGCGTCTTCGGCAAGTTTGGCACAGATGGCTAACTCGTGGGGGTTTGCGCCACCTAATTGCAGGGCAACAGGATGTTCGCAGTCATCAAAACGTAAAAAACGTGCAGTATCGCCGTGTATTAATGCACCCGTAGTGACCATTTCGCTATAGAGGCGCATGTGCGGATTAAAAAGGCGGAGGAAGTTACGGCAATGGCGGTCTGTCCAGTCCATCATCGGAGCGACCGATAATACCTTCGGTGTGGCGGCTACAGGGGTGTCATTAGCTTTCAACTTGTTTTTGACTCAGTATAGGGTTTGCCTATTCTAACATTATAGTTGGGGCATTTTTGTAGTAGGAGATTTTAGAGTGATTTGGGTGTAGAAGTCGCGGTTATTTGAGTTGGATGTTGTGGTGAGGTCAGTAGTTTGATGCCTCTCTAGGCGGAACGCTTCCTAAGTTGCCTGCACAAAGAGCCTAAATATTGCCTAAAATTATCTAAGCAGATTTCGACTCAATGGTAAGAAAGCCAATTATCCACCCCAACTACGCACTCTGCCCGTATCAATATGAACAAAATCGGACTTAGGATAATAACCAACACCACCCACATTCATGGCTAAGGCTTGCTGATGTAACCGTGCCAAAGGGACTTTAGGAATACGGATATCAAGCGCACGACCTTCTAAGTGCATACTGTGCTTAGCAACACCGTTAGAATTAGCCTGTAGCATACTATTAGTCGCGGGCGAGCGATATGCCGAGATAATTTGAAATTCACAAGGTGTCGTCAATCGGCTTTGCAATTGTGTTAATTGGTCTAACAGAGCAGGGTCAATAGCCGACGTTTGGTTATTACGAAAGTCGCGTAATACATGATTAATTTGTGCTAGTGAGTCGGTTAAATAATTACCCTCAGCCCAATAAACCACACGCAGTTTTTCACCCGTATGTAAATGGTTAAAAGATAAGCTGCGCTCAGGTAAGGCCAGTAACGAAGAAGCCGTGCCCAAACGAGGTAGCAATAATGCGCCCATGGTCAGGGTGGATAACGTTTGTAAACATTGACGACGGTTCATAATTAACCTCGTAAGTAGGTCGGGGGCTTCACCCAACCACTCAAATTAAATTGTAGAAACACAGCGTTTGGGTTATGGCGTAGTGGCGACTAGCGTAACGTCAACAGGTACGCCTGCTGCTAACTTAAGTGCGCTTTCGGCAAGCGTCCAATCAATACGTGCACTGATGTTTTGACTATCTGCCAACTGCTGTAACGCTTGGCGGCCATTAAAGCGACGTTTATAGATGTTGGGATTAACCTCTATAACTATATGGTTATTTGCTTGGATTTCAAGCAATATCGGCCAATATTTGTTAGCGCCTGTAAGCCCCTTATCCACATCAGTAAAAAGTGCTTCAATATCTTGGGGATGTAAACGAATACAGCCATGGGTTCGAAAGTGATAAATACTGGATGGCGCGATAGTGCCATGAATGCCGTAGCCATTCATGCTTAGTCCTAGCCAATATTTACCCAGAGGGTTGTCTTTGCCTGGTGGAATCTTGGTAATCACGGTTTTACCTTCACTGGCCATTTCTTCTTGAATAGACTTTGGCACAAACCACGTTTTACCTTCTTGTTTATTGGCTATCGTCCAATCGCCTGTAGGCGTAGGCCAAGAAGGGCGGCCTAAAGCC
>JBKJUH010000148.1:0-6868 GCA_046590075.1 Agitococcus sp. | reverse complement strand
ACGGCTTATCGCTTGGCAGGTTTTGAGCGTGTAGTCACCATTTTTGACGCGCGTATGAACGAAGTCTATGCGGGAGCCTATCAATTAGAGCAGGGTTTAATGCAGGCAATCATCCCAGAAACCCTATGTCCACCTGAGCAGTTACCTGAATTAACGGCAGAATCTTGGGCAGTGGTGGGTAATGGTTGTGTGTATGCTGAGGCTATCCAGCGGCAATTGACGGTACACGCCATGCAAGCAGACTTTTATCCCCATGCTTATGATTTAGCGGTATTAGCACAAGTGGCGTGGCAACAAGGTCGGGCACAAGCCCCCGAATTAGCCTTACCTGTTTATTTGCGCGACAGTATTTGGCAAAAACTAGCTAACAAGAGTTAAGAGAGAGATAGATGGATATTATTTTATTGCTGCAAGCAATATTGATGGGTTTGATTGAAGGCGCGACCGAGTTTTTACCTGTCTCTAGCACAGGACATTTGATTGTTACGGCCTCTTTAATTAACTTTTGGACACCTGAAAAACGTCATGTCTTTGAAGTTGCGATTCAGCTAGGCGCAATTTTGGCCGTATGTTACCAATATCGGCAGCGTCTGATTAGCGTCATGCAAGGTATGTTGACAGGTCAGGCGCAAGCATGGACATTTGCCACCAATATTTTAATTGCCTTTATGCCCGCTGCCATTATTGGTTTGTTTGCTCGAGACTATATAAAAGGCTATTTGTTTAATCCAGTTTCGGTAGCAATAGCCTTAGTGATTGGTGGTTTTATTATCTTATTTGCCGAAAAACGTCAGCATCAAGTTAGGATAGCTGAAGTGGATGATATGAAGGCGATAGATGCCTTAAAAATGGGTTTAGCGCAGTGTTGCGCCTTAATTCCGGGCACATCACGCTCGGGAGCAACAATTATTGGTGGTTTATTTTTTGGCTTGTCGCGTAAAGCGGCTGCCGAATTTTCGTTTTTTTTAGCGATTCCGACCATGGTGGCGGCAACGGCTTATGATGTCTATAAGAGCCGTGATGCCTTTGTTTTGGCGGACTTTCCTGTGTTTGCAGTCGGGTTTATTGCGGCGTTTATTGCGGGTTTAATCGTCGTGCGAACTTTAGTCAGTTATGTGTCTAAACATGACTTTACCATTTTTGCGTATTATCGCATTGTTTTCGGGTGCTTTATTTTAGCAACTGCATGGTTTGGCTTGATTGATTGGTCACATTAAGTGTTTGTATTGTATTTGGCTGACTACCAACAACAAGCGCACGAAATCGCCTCTAGCTTACAACTACAGGCGTTTGCCATTGCTAATAGTGACCGTAAAACGCTGTTGGCATGGGTAGAAAAAGGCGAGTTGGCTATTTTGCTCAATGGTCAGCTCAGCTTGCAGCCACTGAGTAAACCATTACCGAATGCGGTGGCGGTAGATTGGGCGAATAAACGCTTATTGTGGCGTTTGCAACACGGCGGTGGCCGTAGCGAGCTAATTGCTAAAGCCTGTGGCATTAAAAAAGATTTTTTACCGACCATTGTCGATGCCACCGCAGGTTTTGGTAAAGACAGTTTGTTATTAGCGTCATTAGGCTGTTATGTCACCTTAGTTGAGCGTTCGCCCTTAGTGGCAGCGATGTTAGCCGATGGTTGGCAGCGTGCGCAGTCTGAGCCCTATTTGCAGCCATTTTTGCCGCGTATGCGGATTTGTCATGGTGATGCAAAACAGTGGTTATTGGCGTTAAGCCCCGATGAGCGTCCAGATGTGGTGTATTTAGACCCGATGTTTCCTGATCGTGGTAATAGTGCCAAAGTGAAGCAAGATATGCAGGTGTTTCATATTGCAGTGGGTGCGGATGACGATGCCGATGCCTTATTAGCTCCTGCGTTAGCGGTAGCCAAAAAACGTGTTGTGGTTAAACGGCCGCGTTATGCCGAGCATTTAGCAGGGCAAAAGCCAAGCTTGATGTATGAAGGCGAAAGCAGTCGCTTTGATGTGTATTTAGGTTGCTAATCAAGAGGCTGGTTAAAAATCCCTGTCCGCACCTTCATCACATTTCTTGCAATTCAACATCTCGCCCAACATCGAATTACGTCCTTGTTCCGATATCACCCAAGGGCGATTTATCCACGGTGGATTATGGCGCGTATGCTGATTGTGGCCACAGGCAAGCTCTGCGACCCAATCGTTAAACTCATCCTGATGAAAACCTGTGATGGCTTGTTGCATATTGAGAACGCCGTTCGTGGTGATGCTGAGCTTGTCGAAGTATCGAACCACTTGCTATAAGGCACTTCGACAGGCTCAGTGCGAACGGTAAAGCAGATTAACGTGTATTTACTTACGCTTTTTATCTTTACGCTCTAACTCTTCCATTGCGCTGGTAATATCCTCATCGCTGACACTGGTGATTTGTTGAATAGTATGTTGCGTTTCGACGCGTAAAACCAAGTGCGCTTGAGTAGCCATATCGGCTAAACGGGTATCAAAATGCACTAAACCTGCTTCATCGGTGCGTAATAAACTGACTTTTTTCAGCGTATCAATAAAGTTACGGAAGATGCCTTTATCAAAAAACTCAGGCGAATTAAATTCATGTAACACTGACAAGCGTTGTGCTAACAACGAACATAAATCTTCCAGTTGTTTTTGATTGCTATTGCCCGAACCACGACGCGTCAGCAAAGAAATAGTCATATAATAACGCTCAATGGTTTCTTTAACCGCTTCGCCTAAAATGACCAACTGAGCATAGGCTTCAGTATTCGGCTGTGGACTAATAATCGTGTCTTCGTGACTACTTAACAAATTGGCGGCAATGAGTGCGTCAATATGTTGATTAACCAGAGCTTCTATCTCGGAACTATCCCACGCTAAAAACAATTCCGATTGCAAATAAGGGTAGAGTGAAGCAATCACTGACACCATTTGCTGGCGTTGTAATTGGCCGTTGTGCTGCATTAAACACGCCACTAAAGACGGCAAAATAAACAAGTGCAAAATGTTATTGCGGAAGTAAGTCAAGAACACCGCTTGATTATCAGCCACACAAATTAAATCACCTAAAGGATGTTTAACCCGTTGAATGGCTTTAAGTTGTACGCCATAAGCAATAATGCCTGCACCGTTTAGCGGTGTCATTTCAACCAGTGTGTCATAAGGCAGTTGTTCGGCAATTTTCTTGTATAAATTCAACTGTTGAACTAACACATCTTCATCAATGGCATGATTAGGCGTTGATAACAGCACCAAACTTAACAGCGTAATCGGGTTGACGACGGCAGTACGATTAATGTGGGTATTAATTTTACGCGCTAAATTATCAATGCCGCGATTCAGCCACGGTAACTTTTGTTGAGGGTCATAAGCCGTATCTTGCCAATGGGGGTTTTCGGCGGTTAATAACGCTTTGAGATGAATCGGCTCGCCAAAACTTAAATGCACTTTGCCAAAGATTTTTTCAATTTTGCGTGTCGTTTGTAGCACCTGCCAAAGCGACTCTTGTTGCTTATTCGCGCCGCGTAATTCACCGACATAGGTACTGCCTTCCATCAACCGTTCATAACCAATATAGGTCGGAATAAAGACGATAGGGCGGCTATTGTCGCGTAAAAAGCTTTTCACCGTCATGGCTAACATACCTGCTTTCGGCGGCAATAAACGACCTGTGCGTGAGCGTCCACCTTCAATAAAGTATTCAATCGGAAAGCCTTTGGTGGTGATTAAATGCAAATATTCGGTAAACACGGCCGTGTAAATGGGATTGCCTTTGAAGGAGCGTTTTAAGAAAAATGCGCCACTACGGCGTAAAATAGAGCCAATAATGGGCATATTCAGGTTAGCACCTGCGGCAATATGTGGTGGCATTAAACCGCGAGAGACGACAACATAAGACAATAATAAATAGTCGATATGACTACGATGACAAGGGACATAAATCACTTCATGGTCTGGTGCTACGTCAGTAACCGTATCCCAATGATGAATATCAATGCCGTCATATAAACGATTCCACAACCAATTCAGGCTCAGTTGAAAACCGCGAATCACTTGGTAGGAGTAATCGGCAGCGATTTCATTGACATACGACCGTGCTTTTTCTTCTAATAATTCAGGGGTTAAGGTTTGTTCAGGGTTTTGTTGTTCTTCTTGAATGGCGGCACGAACGGCAGTTGACTGCAAAATACTGTGCATCAAGTTACGACGATGCGATAAATCAGGGCCAATAACCATTTCGCGTTGGCGACGGAAGTGGACTCTTAACACGCGCGATATTTTTCGCAAGGCCAAAGAACTGCTCATATTTTCAGTCATTAAACTGCGCACCGACAAGGGATAGCCAAATTTAACAATGGTTTCCTTGCCATTCAGGGCAACGGTCAACAGTTGTTTAACGGCATTGGGCGTCGTCCACGAATCCGAAAACATAATTTTGAACAACGAGTCTTCTTTGTCGGGCGAACGCCCCCAAAACACAATCACAGGCACAAATTGAATATCTAACTCAGGATTTTCTTTGACCGCTTCGATTAAACGAGTAAAGCGTTCAGGATATTCAAAGCGATTTTTTTGTGCCGATTGTTGCGTAGTTTCTTGGGTGAGGTAGAAAAAAGCTTGTTTTTCCTGCACCATATCACTATCAATGGCATTAACAGGTCGAGGTAAGTTGAGGCGTTGTGCGGCCTCATCTATCACTAATAAGTTAGAAAACGAAGGGCTTTGCAAGACATAACAAATAGGCCGATGAGGGTCTAAGTGTAAGTCGCTGGCGTTTTCGGGCACAATCTGCGGAGTGACCCATGTATTTAGGGCTTTACGCGAGCTTGCAGAAAGAAGACGATCAAGACCAAACCATTTTGCCATAGTGATAACTGACTATAAAAATTGAAGGTGAGTAGAGTCTAATGACGTTGAATTCGCGTCAAATTAGCTGATTTTTTTATACACTACCATGACTTTAAGCGTATGGCAGCTAAAGTTGTTAGTCAATTGTGGCAAAACTTAACATGATCTCAGGACTTACGCATTGCACCGCGATTAGCGCGTTTTGTGCACATAAAGCCGCCTAAAGCGGCTGAAATGTGAACAAATAAGCGATAACCGCGTAAGTCCTAATCTGCGTTAATTCAAACAGGAAAACAACCGAATGGGTGTCGTCAATTGTGTGGCCTATAGCCGTAAAACAGGGCAAAAATTAGCCGATATTGCCTTAGAAAATGTCAGTGAAACGCTGGCCACCGATAAAGATAACTTCGTTTGGATTGGCTTATATGAGCCTAATGCACCGTTATTAACCCAAGTCCAAGCAGAGTTTGGCTTACATGATTTGGCGGTTGAAGATGCCTTACAGCAAAAGCAACGCCCTAAAGCGGAAGTCTATGGCGACTCCTTATTTGTGGTGGTGCGTACAGCCCGACTAGAAAAAGATGATATTTGTTTTGGCGAAACCTTTATTTTTATTGGTGCGCGTTATGTCATTACCGTCAGGCAAGGCGCATCGTTAACCTATTCTACCGTACGCACACATTGCGAAAAAAATCCCAAACAAATGCGTTTTGGGCCGGGTTATGTCTTGTATGCTTTGTTGGATTTTGTTGTGGATAATTATTTTCCTGTCGCTGAAGATTTAGGTGTGCATTTACATGCCTTAGAACAAGATATTTTTGCTGACACCTTCAAACGCCAAACGATTCGTCATTTATATGATTTGAAAGCTGATTTAGTACGGCTAAGATTAGCGTCGAACCCGATGCAAGACATCTGTAATTTTTTAATGCATCATGCTGATCCAAGCCTCGTACCACGTGGTATTTTGCCCTATTTCCGCGACATCCATGACCACACTTTACGCATTCACGATGCCATCGACGCGCAAAGTGAAATGTTAAGGGTGGCGATGGATGTTAATTTAGCCTTAGTGTCGGTCGGGCAAAACGAAATCGTTAAACGATTAGCATCGTGGGCAGCGATTTTGGCCATTCCAACGATGATAGCCAGTTTTTACGGCATGAATTTTGACTATATGCCAGAATTGAAATGGCATTTGGGCTATCCTAGCGCCATGATTATCATGTTGTGCGCGTGTTTATGGCTGTATCGTCGGTTAAAACAGGCTAAATGGTTATAATTAGTTATGAACAAAAAGAGTGTAAAAATGAATCCAGTCATTGTTGAATTATTATCCTTATTGCAATTGGAAGCACTAGAAGTCAATTTGTTTCGTGGACAAAGCCGAAACATTGTTGGAAAAAATGTCTTTGGGGGCCAAGTGCTTGGACAATGTTTAATGGCAGCAGGGCGCACCGTCGAAAAAGACCGACTCGCTCACTCCTTACATGGTTATTTTTTGCGCGCAGGTGACACGACTGCACCGATTATTTATGAAGTTGACCGTTTGCGTGATGGTAAAAGTTTTGTGAATCGTCAAGTCACGGCTATTCAACATGGTCAACCGATTTTTGTCTGCTCGGCATCGTTTACCTCCTACGAAGAAGGTTTAGACCATCAATCCACCATGCCCGATGTACAAGGGCCAGAAGGCTTGCCCAATGAATATGAACTCCGTCAGCAATTAGCCTCGTTATTACCCGAAAAAATCCGTAATAGTTTTACCCAAGAACGCCCGATAGAAATACGGCCAATTAATCCCATCAATCCCTTTGCACCTACCAAACAAGAAGCGCATCGTTTTCATTGGATGCGCGCTCAAGACAAATTACCTGACGACCCGTTATTGCATCAATGTGCCTTAGCATTTGCCTCCGACTTTGCCTTAATGGGTACAGCGATGCTGCCGCATGCCGTGACGTTTATGCAGTCCAACTTACAAGCGGCGAGTTTAGACCATTCCATTTGGTTTCATCGACCGTTCAAAATGGATGAAT
>JBKJUH010000044.1:0-23370 GCA_046590075.1 Agitococcus sp. | reverse complement strand
TACCGCCAAAGAAGCGTTACGCATGATTTGGTATTCTTTGTCGGTCAAGGTTTGGGCGTGCACACAGGCGACTCCATCACTGTTGCACCAGCCCAAACCTTGACCGACAAAGAATACCAAATCATGCGTAACGCTTCTTTGGCGGTATTGCGCGAAATTGGTGTTGAAACAGGCGGCTCTAATGTTCAGTTTGGCATTGACCCGAAAACAGGCCGAATGGTTGTGATTGAGATGAATCCGCGCGTCAGCCGTTCATCGGCGTTAGCGTCCAAAGCTACAGGTTTTCCGATTGCCAAAGTCGCAGCCAAACTCGCCATTGGTTATACCTTAGACGAGCTGCAAAACGATATTACAGGCGGCAAAACCCCTGCGTCGTTTGAGCCGTCATTAGATTACGTCGTTACCAAAATCCCGCGTTTTACCTTTGAGAAATTCCCACAAGCCGAACAGCGTTTAACGACACAAATGAAATCGGTCGGTGAAGTGATGGCGATTGGTCGCACCTTCCAAGAGTCCTTACAAAAAGCCTTACGCGGCTTAGAAGTGGGTTCTGACGGCTTTAATCCAAAAGTGTTTGCTCATCAAGCCGACGCACAAGATATTTTACGCCATGAACTGAAAAACCCTGGCCCTGACCGCATTTGGTACATTGCTGACGCTTTTCGTTTAGGCATGACCTTAGAGCAAGTCTATGAATACTCTGCGGTTGACCCGTGGTTTCTGGTACAGATTGAAGACATTGTTAACGCCGAAACCAAAGTCAAACAACTCGGTTTTGCTGGCTGTAGCCGCGACTGGTTACGCACCCTAAAACGCAAAGGTTTTGCCGATAGTCGATTAGCGCATTTGTTAGGTGTCAGCGAAAAACAACTGCGCAAAAAACGCTGGGAATTAGGCGTTTATCCCACCTATAAACGCGTAGATACCTGCGCGGCTGAGTTTTCGACTAGCACCGCCTATATGTATTCCACTTACGAAGAAGAGTGCGAAGCGCAACCCTCCAACCGTGACAAAATCATGGTCTTAGGTGGCGGGCCGAATCGTATTGGTCAAGGTATTGAGTTTGATTATTGCTGTGTTCATGCCGCTTTAGCCATGCGTGAAGATGGTTACGAAACCATCATGGTCAACTGTAACCCAGAAACCGTTTCTACCGATTACGACACTTCCGACCGCCTGTATTTTGAGCCTGTCACCTTAGAAGATGTGCTGGAAATTGTGCGTGTCGAAAAGCCTAAAGGCGTGATTGTCCAATACGGTGGTCAAACCCCGTTAAAATTAGCCCGTGATTTAGAAGCCGCAGGCGTACCAATTTTAGGCACTAGCCCAGATGCCATTGACCGTGCCGAAGACCGTGAGCGTTTTCAGCAAATGGTTGAACGTTTAAATTTACGCCAGCCACCGAATCGTACTGCGCGTAATGCCGAAGATGGTGTACGTTTAGCCGATGAAATTGGTTATCCTTTAGTCGTGCGTCCCTCCTATGTCTTGGGCGGTCGGGCAATGGAAATTGTCTATAACGAAGAAGAACTACGTCGTTATATGCGTGATGCGGTGAAAGTGTCTAACGAATCCCCCGTGTTGCTTGACCGTTTCTTAGATGATGCCATTGAAGTCGATGTCGATTGTGTGTCTGACGGTGTACAAGTTGTCATTGGCGGTATTATGCAGCACATCGAACAAGCGGGTATTCACTCAGGTGACTCCGCGTGCTCCTTGCCGCCGTACGCGTTAGGCGACGATGTGCAAGCGATTATGCGTCAGCAATCGGTAGATATGGCCTTAGAGTTAGGCGTTGTTGGTTTGATGAACGTCCAATTCGCGGTTAAAAACAACGAAGTGTATGTATTAGAAGTCAATCCACGCGCCTCACGTACCGTGCCGTTTGTTTCCAAATGTATCGGTGTGTCCTTAGCGAAAGTAGCAGCCCGTTGCATGGCAGGTCAAAGTTTAGCCAGCCAAAACTTTACCAAAGAAATCATTCCGCCGTATTTTAGCGTCAAAGAAGCGGTATTCCCGTTTGCTAAATTCCCTGGTGTTGACCCGATTTTAGGGCCAGAAATGAAATCGACAGGCGAAGTGATGGGTGTCGGCAAATCCTTTGGCGAAGCCTTCCATAAAGCGGTGTTAGGCTCTAATGAAAAACTCCCAACAGGCGGTTGTGCCTTTATCTCGGTACGCGATTCGGATAAAGCAATATTGCCGCAAATTGGCCGTGACTTAGTCGAACTCGGCTTTAAGTTGGTGGCCACAGGGGGCAGTCAAAAAATATTAGCGCAAGCAGGTGTACCGTGTCGGCGTGTCAATAAAGTGACGGAAGGTCGTCCTCATATTGTTGATATGCTCAAAAATGGTGAAATTAGTTTTATCATCAACACCACCGAAGGCAAACAAGCGCAACAAGACTCGTTCTCGATTCGTCGTAGTGCTTTGCAAGGGAAAGTGTATTACACCACGACCATTAGTGGTGCCAATGCCGTTTGCCAAGCCTTAAAAGCGGGTGTTGAATTGTCGGTCTGTCGTTTGCAAGATTTGCATCAGGAGTTATAACTATGCAACGTTATCCCATGACGGTGGGTGGTGCCGAAGCACTGCGCATTGAATTAGACCGTCTAAAAAATGTTGACCGTCCGCGTATTACCGCGGCCATTGCTGAAGCTCGTGCGCATGGCGACTTGAAAGAAAATGCCGAGTACCATGCCGCGCGTGAACAACAAAGTTTTGCCGAAGGTCGTGTCAAAGACATTGAAGCCAAGTTATCCAACGTGCAAATTATTGACATCTCGAAGATGACCAATAATGGCAAAGTGATTTTTGGCGCGACGGTGGACATAGAAAACGTCAACACAGGTGAGCTAAAAACCTACCAAATCGTCGGTGAAGATGAAGCCAACATCAAGCTTGGTAAAATATCGTCAGGTTCGCCGATTGCGCGTGGCTTGATTGGTAAAGAAGAAGGCGATAGTGTCGTGATTACTACACCTGCTGGCCAAGTTGAGTACGAAATCAGCGAAGTGCGTTACGTCTAAGTCTCGCGCCTACGCTGCAAAAAAGCCCCGTCAATTGCAACATTGATGGGGCTTTTTTATGGCTAGTTTTTATCCCCTAAAATTTGCTATTGTTACGCCCTCGAACGAAACCACAATAAAAATTACACACATTATCGAGATGTTAATGTTCGCCATGATTTACTTTCCATGAACACAGCCAAATCCACCGATTCAGCGAGTGATACCGACTTCGCTATTGAGGAGCCAGTTCAGCCTCGCCGTTTTGTTGATAGGGTAGCTGATATAGTTCTTGGCCGCGATGCCAAACAACGTCTGCGTATTACTCGGTCATTATTAGCAGGATTGGTGTTTTTTATTTGTTTGGGTGTGGTTTTTTACTTATCCCTGTTAAAAGAAATATCGCCACATGATGGCAAAATTTTGGCCAGTGTTATTAGTGTGTCGTGCCTAAGTTTTTATATCGCCCTGCGTAGCGGTTTTAACTTACGCTTTGCCGAGCCGTCGTTAACGCTACCGCAGACATTAGCAGCATTAACGTGGATTTGTGGTGCCTATGCCATTACCAAACAAGCGCATGGCGGCACATTGATGCCGTTTGTATTGGTGCAAGTGTTTGCTATTTTTACCATGAGTATCCGCCACTCTGTTATCTCCGCCAGTTATGGCGTGTTAGCAATAGCAGTGACTATGGGTTATAAAAATTATACCGACCCAACGATTTATCCCCTACACGTCGAAATTGCCTATTTTGTCTTTGTCGCAAGCATTATGCCGACCATCTCGTTGCTGAGCATACAAATCGCCGATATGCGGAATGCCCTACGAGCAAAAACCAAAGCCCTAGAAGCGGCATTGGCACATATCCAAAAACTCGCCGCCCATGATGAATTAACAGGGCTAATTAATCGTCGCCGTATGAGGACAGTATTAGACGACCACGCCTTACGCCAAAAACGTAAAGCGATAGGTTTTTCTATCGCTATGATTGATTTGGATTTTTTTAAGCATATTAACGACACATGGGGGCATGGTGTGGGTGATGATGTGCTACACGGTTTTGCCGAGGCCGCCATTAAAACCTTACGTGCAAGTGATGTGTTAAGTCGTTGGGGCGGCGAGGAGTTTTTGTTACTGATGCCCGAAACCAATCAGGGTGACCCAGCCATTGGCCTTGACCGTCTGCGTGTACTGCTAACCACCGAGATATTAAGCATTAACGCCACCGATTTAAGAGTGACTTTTTCGGCAGGTTTAACCAGTTATCGTGTTGGCGAATCTATTTGTGACACCATTCAACGAGCTGATAATGCGTTGTATGCCGCTAAAGCGGAGGGGAGGAATAGGACGGTGGTGGTTTGATGATCAATTTGTGTTTGCATTGATTTTTAGCGTTCAAGCATTGCGAGTTTTACCATTCCTCACCACCCACTCGTAAATACAGCCCGCATTGAAAGTAGTAATTATATTTCCGTTTGCACTGAGCCTGTCGAAGTGCTTTATGCCAGTGGTTAGATGCTTCGTCTAGCTCAGCATCACCACAATCGGAGAATACACACAAACTGGCATTTTACTATTTAGCTATAGCAGTTTTCATGAAAAATCCTCTTTTAGCATCTATAAAAATAAAATCCAAAATCAGCATTTATTAAATTGGCGAGTGATTTTTGCAAAATAACTGTATATTTTTTAATCTAATGATGCTATATTTGAATTATAATATAGCGAGATAAGGAAAAATGAACACACATTCGAGTAGTTGCATAAAAAATAATATTTTGTTGGTGAGTTTTGATGAAGTTTGCCAGCAAGCAGTCAATAACGTCATCACCCTAGAAAATCATAACGATAATGAGTGTTGGCTAGGTATTGCCTTGATTGCACTCACCACAACAACAGATATAGATGCGTTGATAACCGCATTAAAGCCAATACAAAACCGTTTTTTGAGTAGTCGCACGCGGTTTTTATTAGGTGTTTATGTCGATGCTTCGCTATGGCCAAACATTCAGCAGCGAGTGGCGTTTTTGCAGCAACTGACAGATGTTGCCGATAGTGTGGTCTTGATCCCTTGTTTGGCAGGCGACAAGCCAGCGCAGGCACTTGCCCGTTTTCCGCAATGGATAAGCGACTTATTGCATAACGAAGGCATGATTAATTTAGACATGGCTGATATTGAAATCAGATTACGCTCAGGATTGGCATTTTTTGGTTATGCACAGAAGCGTGATGACACCATAAACGAGGCCATAAACTTGATTCGTCAACAATGGCATGACGGTTATTTGCCGCCAGCTTTTGTCCAAAACATGATGGCGTGTATAGATGGCAATGAAAATATCGGCTTAGAAGAGTACGTGGAGGTCGGGGAGTTGTTAAGTCAATCGCGCCATCCTTTTGTGCCAACAAATGACACCGTTTATGTGATTGGTTTGACTGTTAATAATGATTTGCTAGACCAGCATTTTAATATTGGCGTGTTGTTTTTTGGTCTTGAGTTTATTTAGTCCTTTTTATTTTTCAACGGTTAAGTGAGGCAAAAAATGAAAATATCCGCGCATCAAACAGCGTTGTTATTGGTGTTGATGTTTAATCGTTCTGGGCTTAAACGGGCGAGGCTAACGACAAAAACCATTACTCGAATCAGTGGTCGTGCGGTTTTACGCAGTCATTTTATGATGCAGTTACAAGCAGAGTTAGATGATTTAGATATGATTTTTTTTGAAACAGGGCGTGGCTTTGGTTTGATTCGTTGCTCGTTGTTAGATGGGGCGATGGTGTTGTCTGAGCAGCGTTGGGTGGCTGATGAGTTGGCGGATATTGCTGTTGATGCTGATTATGATTTTGGCGATATTAAAGAGGAATTGGGTTTGAATGATGGTTTGTTGGCTAATAATAACGCTGACGACGATTTTGGCGATGATGAGCCAGTGGCAGTAAGTCGGCCTACCAAGAAGCCAAAAAAGAAGAAAACCTATAAAAGCCTGAATAAAAAGAAACCAGAAATGGCAACACGGCGAGACCCTAATTTAGACAAACTAGATACCAAAGAAGACGAAGAAGAATTTGATTTTTAAGGGAGTACGATGATGCAGAACTTAACGGCAGAAAAACTAAATACCTTTTTTGGGCAATTACGACAGCCTTCATTTACGGACACATTGCCGCCATTTTTTGAGGCATTAGCGCAAGCGTTGGCAGACGATAAAGCCCATATTCCGCCACCCAAAGAGCCACACGTTGTTGCGATAGATGCCAATAAATTGTCAGTATTTTTGCAAAGTTTAGAACAGCCGTTGTTAGTGGCGAAACAAAGTGGTTGGTTGTGTGACCCTTGGCAAGTAGCGGGCTTAAAGAGGGATGAAGTACGCAACTCGCGTGTGTTGTCGTGGTTGCTGAATCCGCGAGGTACACATGGTTTTGGCGATAAATTGTTGGTGGCATTATTGGCTGAAATTAAATTTCCTATGACGGTGAGTAAAAACTGTCGAGTGCAGGAAGAGCAATGTCCTGACGGTGACCAAAGTAATCGGGTTGATATAGAAATAGACGATGCCAACTTTTATTTGATCATTGAAGTGAAAATCGGAGCGTCTGAGCAGAACTTTCAATTGCTGCGCTATGCTGGAGTATCTGCTAGGCGAGCAGGTAATCGTCCTTGGGGCGTTATCTACCTCACGGCTAAAGGTAAAAGTCCGACAACGGCTGGCGATTATATGGATAAAGTGACATCAATATCGTGGCGGCGGTTAGCCAATATATTGTCGAAAACATTATCGGAAAATACCCCAACTGAATCCCAAGCTAGGGTTACAGCATTATTAGCAACAAGTTTTTTTCGGCACATTCGCCAATTTTAAGGAGTAGAAAAAATGAGTGAAGTATCATACAAAGCAGGTAGTGTTGTTTTAGAGAATTTTACCTTGTTTAATGAAGCTGTAATGTACTTTGAAAGTGCTGTGCAGCCTAAGTTTTTAGAGGCTTTTGATAGTGTGGTAAGTAGTTTTATTGAACAAGAGAAATGGTTTGGTAATGCTGATTTCAAAGAGGAGCAAGATAGTTGGTTTGCACTTCCATCTTGGAATATGGGAACTGTGGAGGATTACGACCACATGATATGGATGGCAGTTGACTATCCTTATTCCTCTGAGTCTGAGGTTGACGGGACATACAAACTGGCGGATTTATGCGGGATTGGCTGTGCAATTGGGTTCTCGTTGAATATTCAGTATAGATGTTTTGGTGGAGTGCGGAAATGGAATGATTTTTATACAAAAGTCTCCGCAGATTTTCAAGGAAGATTGGCAGATTTAGGTTTTAGCGAGTTAAAGAAAGGCGAGTTTTTTATCCCGCTTCAATTGGATTTACAACAAATTGTACAGGCATGGGAGGTTCAAGCTTTTGAGGAAGCTATGCAACCCGTTATTTCTGCACTAGAAAGCGTCAAAAAAGCAATGCCGATTTTTGATGAGCTATTGCAAAAAGCTAAAAGCAACTTACAGGTTATAAAGTAAAAACCATGAACCTAGAATCCATCACCCAACTCCTAAAATCCGCCGACGGCTTACTTATCACCGCAGGCGCAGGTATGGGCGTGGATTCGGGTTTGCCCGACTTTCGCGGTAATGAAGGTTTTTGGCAACATTACCCAGCCCTAGCCAAAGCAAAATTATCGTTTAGTCAAATCGCCAACCCAAACCAATTTTATATCGACCCCAAATTAGCATGGGGATTCTACGGCCATCGCCTCAAACTATATCGCCAAACTCAACCCCACGAAGGTTTTAAGCTGTTATTAAACATCGCACAGCACATGAAACAAGGCTATTTTGTCTTTACCAGTAATGTCGATGGCCAATTTCAAAAAGCAGGTTTTAACAGCAATCGAATCTATGAATGTCATGGTTCTATTCATGCCTTACAATGCTTGTTTCCTTGCCATGACAACGTCTGGACAGCGAATCATTTTCTACCCGTGATTGATGAGGCGAACTGTCAACTGCTCTCATCAACGCCACGATGTCCGCAATGTGGCGGCATCGCCCGACCCAATATCTTAATGTTTAATGATAATGCTTGGTTAAGTCCACTGTATGAACAGCAAGAAACACGTCTTAATGCGTGGTTGAAAACAGTTAAAAATCCTGTGGTCATAGAAATAGGCGCAGGCGTAGCAATTCCCACTGTGCGATTATTTAGTGAACAATTTGCTCATCGTTTGATTCGGATTAACCCCACCAATGCGCGTATTCCGCATAACAAAGGCGTGAGTTTGGCGATGGCAGGGTTAGAGGGCTTGCGGATGTTGGTTCAGCATTTGTAGCGTGTGTTGATGACCACCCAAACCTATTTAATCAGTTTGTCATAGTCAGAATGAGAGCCTATCCAAAACCAGTCATATTCGTTTGGCGTATCCTGAATAGCTAATGCACGATAGTCTAAGCCGACTCTGGCAGACCAATAAGGCGACTTTACTTTCTTAAAATGAAGTGATGGATGGCGAGGATTTTGCTTCAGCAATTCATAATTTTTTCGGGCTTGCTGCTGTATTTCTGTGGGTAAATCATCAAAAGCTGCCCAAAAATCAGGCGATGCAAAATGTTTCAAATGTCAGTCATCCGTCCTGCTTTACGATGCGTACGCGCACGATTGGCCAAGGCATCTAGTTTGCCAGTGGTCACATCACGCTCAATTTGTTCATCCCAAACATCCGCCTCACGTTCTGCTTTATATTGTGCAAACCACGCATTAAATTGCTGAAACTCTGCTGACCCTAGCTGTTGAACTTGCGCTTCTAATATTTCTACAATCGCCATTACAGCCCCCAAAACCAACATTAATCATGCAATATGAACAAAGTATAGTCGTT
This sequence comes from Agitococcus sp., assembly GCA_046590075.1. Taxonomy (GTDB): domain Bacteria; phylum Pseudomonadota; class Gammaproteobacteria; order Pseudomonadales; family Moraxellaceae; genus Agitococcus. The sequence continues at coordinate 14,493 of JBKJUH010000044.1, read as the reverse complement.
TTTTTAATGTGTTAAACCTCTTTTGCCAAGACTTAATAACAAATCGACGCGCACAGTACACAGTCATTCCCAAGTACGGTATTCGAACGATTTCAGCGCGTGTCTAAGTGCTGTGCTTTCTGCTAAAATTCGCACCATTATTAGCAAACTCAATAAACCATCATGCACTTGTCGCACGCGCATACCCCCAGCCGCTTACAGTTGAATCCTCAAGGTCGTCTTCGCCACTTTTTAACCACCGAAGGTTTAAGCCGCGAGCAGTTGACCGAGATTCTCGATTTTGCCGAATCCTTTTTAGCCCCTGACGGCACAATTACCAATCAGCCGCTCTTAGCAGGGCGTACGGTGATGAACTTGTTTTTTGAGGCTTCCACGCGCACCTTAACGACTTTTGCCGTTGCAGCTAAACGTTTGAGTGCCGATGTCGTCAATATCGACATTGCCAAATCCTCCAACAGCAAAGGCGAAACCCTACGCGATATGTTGTGGAATTTAGAAGCCATGACCGCCGATGTCTTTGTTGTTCGTCATTCGCAATCGGGCGCAGCGCATTTTATTGCCAGTCAAGTGACACCGAAAGTGGCGGTAATTAACGCAGGTGATGGCCGTCATAATCATCCCACGCAAGGTATGTTGGATATGTTGACGATTCGTCGTCATGCGGGCGATTTTACCAAGCTCACCGTTGCCATTATTGGTGATGTCCGTCATTCGCGGGTAGCGCGTTCCGAAATTTATGCCCTACAAACGCTGGGCGCAAAAGAAATTCGTATTATCGCCCCTCGCACGCTACAACCTAAAGACTTTCAACAATTAGGCGTGAAAGTGTTTGAGCGTTTAGAAGATGGTTTAGAAGGCGCAGAGGTGGTGATTGCCTTACGCATTCAAAACGAACGCATGGAGTCACCGTTATTAGCCAGTCCAGACGAATTTTATGCGTTATATGGTTTAACCCCTGAAAAAATGCGTTACGCCAATCCTAATGCCATTGTCATGCACCCTGGCCCAATCAATAGGGGCGTGGAAATTGCCTCAGAAGTTGCGGATGGCGTACAGTCGATGATTTTGCATCAAGTGAATTATGGCATTGCGGTAAGAATGGCGGTTTTAGCGATGACTATGCAAGGCCAGTTAACGACACGAGGAGAAGGCTAATCATGTTAAAAAATCCTCATCAACGTGTGTTATTGGTCGGTGGCCGTGTTATTGATGTGGCTAGTGGCATTGACCGAGTCACGGATATTTTGGTTGAAAACGGTCGAATGTTGGCGATAGGGGCAGAAGCACGAGCCGCCACTTACGATGCCAAAGAAAACGTCACAGCGTGCCTTGTATTACCTGCGTTTGTCGATTTGTGTGCCAGTTTGCGTGAAGGTGAAAAACAACACGGCAGTATCGCCTCCGAAACTAAAGCCGCAATTTGTGGTGGCTTTGCTCATGTCGTGTTATTGCCTAATCGACGTTTAGTCATTGATAGTCCTGCAATTGTTGGGCAAATTCAAGAAAAAGCAGTGAGTGCAGGCTTGGCTAAAGTGTATCCTGTGGGTGCGTTAACCAAAGGTTTAGACGGCAAACAACCTGCCAATATGCACGCTTTGCATAAATGGGGTTGTATTGCCGTTAGTAATGTTCGTGAAGCTATGTTTAACGATGAAACTTTATTGCGTTGTTTAGAATATGCTGCTTCTTTAGCGTTGACAGTATTCTTTTATCCTGAAGAACCCAGTCTTGCCAATGGTTGCGCTCACGATGGCTTTACCGCCTCACGTTTAGGGTTGCCAAGTATTCCTGCGGTGGCCGAAACGGTGGCTTTGGCTAAGCAATTATTATTAGTCGAAGAAACGGGCGTGCGCGCTCATTTTGGGCAATTATCGTGTAAAGGTTCAGTTGAGTTAATTCGTCTTGCCAAAGCCAAAGGTTTGCCAATTACCGCTGATGTCGCCATGCACCAATTACATTTAACCGATGCCGCGATTGATGGTTTTAATAGTTTGGCACACGTTCGCCCACCGTTACGCAGTGAAATTGACCGTTTGGCTTTATGTACTGCGGTGCAGTCGGGCGTGATTGATGCCATTTGTTCTCATCATCAACCCTTAAATGCGGCAGCTAAACTTGCGCCCTTTGCCGCTACCGAAGCAGGTATTTCCGCTTTAGAAACGGTATTGCCCTTAGGCTTAAAACTGGTACGCGAGAATTTATTAACCGAAGATGTGTTGTGGCGCGCGTTAACGGTAAATCCAGCGCGTATTGCAGGCATTAAAGCAGGTGCGTTGGCAATAGGTGGCGGAGTGGTCGTGGTGAATCCCGAAGCGTCATGGAGTGTTGCACCCGAGCAGTTGGTTTCCGCAGGACATAACACGCCATTTTTAGGGATGATGGTACAAGGACGCGTATTGGGAATGTGGTTATAAATTCGCCAAAGACAAAATTGTAACTAGTCGTCACAGAAATACGGAAATCATTGCAAAATTTCCGAGTTGAACTATCGTAGAGAGTGGGTATAGCGTATACTCAGAAAATCACTACCCCTTAGTTTGGTTTGTGGTATTAGATAATCGTTCTTTCGAGGAGTCCCTTCATGGGCAACAAGTTATACGTCGGCAATTTAAGTTATGGCGTAAGTAATGTAGATTTAGAGCAGATGTTTTCTGCTCATGGTGCTGTTCGTTCTGCTATGGTCGTAATGGATCGCGAAACAGGCCGTTCAAAAGGTTTTGGTTTTGTTGAAATGGGTAGTGATCAAGAAGCGCAAACTGCTATCAATGCGTTGAATGGCAAAGAAATTTCTGGCCGTACATTAACCGTTAACGAAGCTCGTCCTAAAGAAGAAGGCGGTCCTCGTGGTGGTCGTGGCGGCTTCGGCGGCGCGCCTAGTGGCGGTGCTGGTCGTCGTGATGGCGGCGGCTTCGGCGGCGGCGGTGGTCGTGATGGCGGCGGTGGCGGTCGTGGTGACGGCGGTGGTCGTCGTGACGGCGGCGGCGGTGGCTTCGGCGGCGGTCGTTACTAATCATTTAACCTTTACAGGTTGACTGATAAAAAGGCTCTAGGCATCTCCTAGAGCCTTTTTTATTGGCGGAAGTAAATATTCCCCCTCACCCCAGCCCTCTCCCACTAGGAGAGGGAGAAAAGCGACTTCAACTATCACTATTAACAACGACATAGCCTCTCAATAGGGGGCTTAAATGCCCATTTTAATTGTTCCTATCCTAAGTACCTTACAATCCATACCATTCGACCAAAAATAGTGCATCTTGCCCATTTTTGGCGCGACATCTTGACGTAATCGGTGTATAAATCGCCGTCTATTGGTTCTTATTTTGTTTGAGGTAACATCACCATGAAAATGGTCAGTGCAGTAATTAAACCGTTTAAATTAGATGATGTGCGTGAAGCACTGTCTGATATGGGTGTGACAGGTCTTACCGTGACGGAAGTCAAAGGTTTTGGTCGGCAAAAAGGCCATACCGAGTTGTATCGTGGTGCCGAATATGTGGTTGATTTTGTGCCCAAAGTCCGTTTGGATTTAGCAGTGAAAGATTCGGACGTTGACCAAGTCATTGAGGTGATTTGCAAAGTCGCAGGAACGGGTAAAATTGGCGACGGCAAAATTTTTGTCACCGAATTATTACAAGTGGTTCGTATCCGTACTGGTGAATCCAACGAATCTGCTATTTAAGTCAAATTAAATCAAAGAGAGCGCAACAATGTTCCCTAAAATTGCAGGGCTTGGCCTTTTATTGTTGGCAACAAATGGCTTTGCTGCCGATATGCCCATCAATAGCGGTAATACCGCATGGATTTTAACTGCCACCGCTTTAGTGTTATTTATGACGCTACCGGGTTTGGCTCTTTTTTACGGCGGTTTAGTCCGTACTAAAAACGTGCTGTCAATTCTCATGCAGTGTTTCTCGATTGCTGCGTTAGTGAGCTTGTTGTGGTTAATAGGTTTGTATTCTTTGGCGTTTACCGATGGCGGTAGTACGAATAATTGGCTCGGTGGCTGGTCACGGGTATTTATGACAGGTTTGGGCAAAGACAATATGACGGGCGATATTCCCGAAGTGGTTTTTGCCGCTTTCCAAATGACCTTTGCCATTATTACGCCTGCGTTAATTATTGGTGCGTTTGCCGAGCGTATGAAGTTTTCGGCGGTATTGATTTTTAGTGCGTTGTGGACAATAGCTGTTTATGTACCTGTTGCCCATTGGGTTTGGGGTGGTGGCTATTTCTTTCAGCATGGCCTAATTGATTTTGCTGGCGGCACAGTGGTGCATATTACCGCAGGTGTGGCGGCTTTAGTGTCGGCGGTTGTGATTGGCCCGCGTAAAGGCTTTGGCAAAGTAGCCATGCCTCCACATAATTTAACCATGACCGTCATGGGTGCAGGGATGTTGTGGGTCGGTTGGTATGGCTTTAATGCAGGTTCGGCATTGGCGGCCAATGGTGCAGCAGGTATGGCGTTATTTGTCACACATATTGCCGCTTCCGCAGGGGCATTAACGTGGATGACGTGTGAGTGGGTAAAGTTTGGTAAGCCATCGGGTTTAGGTATTGTCACAGGCATGGTGGCGGGGTTGGGGACAATTACGGGTGCGGCGGGTGTGGTTGGCCCCGCAGGTGCGTTAGTCATTGGTGTGTTGGCAGGGGTGATTTGTTTTTTTATGACCCAGTTAGTCAAGAAAACCTTAAAAATTGATGACTCTTTAGACGTGTTTCCTGTGCATGGTGTTGGCGGTATGTTAGGTACGTTGCTCGCAGGTGTTTTTTGTAGCCCAGAATTAGGGATATTTTCAGGTTTTGGTTACGCCACAGGGCATGACAGTATTGCCAGTCAGTTGGGCATTCAAATCATGGGTGTTTTAGTGATTGGTATTTATACCGCAGTGATTACATGGCTGTTATTAAAAATAACATCATTGTTAACTAAGGGTTTACGTGTGAGTGATGATGACGAGCATGAAGGCTTGGATTTAGTCTCGCATGATGAACGGGGTTATGATTTAAATTAATTGAGTAGGGGCGGTTTGTGAACCGCCCCCTACCTCGCCCACTACGGTAACCACTGCGCTAACATCTGTGTCAGGGAGCCTAAGTTAATGGGCTTAGCTAAATGCGCGTCCATTCCTACCGCAAGACAACGCTCTTCATCCCCCTGCATGGCATTGGCGGTTAAAGCAATAATCGGAATGCGGGGTTGTCCTAATAATAACTCTTGTGCGCGCCAACGCTGAGTGGCTTCAAAACCATCCATTACAGGCATTTGACAATCCATCAACACAATATCCCAGACATTAGACGTGCTGAGCATGGCCAAGGCAGTACGGCCATTTTCGGCAATCTCATACGCTAAGCCTATTTTTTTTAGCATGTGCATCACCACTTGTTGATTCACAGGATTATCTTCAACCACTAAAACGGTAGCATTAGGACGAATGTGAATAGGGGCGTTGAGTGCGTGTTTGGCAATTTCTAGGTCAGTATTTTGTAGGGTAAAGGGCAAGCGAAACCAAAAACGTGAGCCATGATAGAGTTCGCTTTCGCAATGAATCTCACCACCCATTAATTCAATTAAATGACGACAAATCGTTAAACCTAAGCCTGTGCCGCCATAACGTCGGGTCGTCGAGCTATCGGCTTGGGTAAACGGGTCAAATATTTTTTGCAGTTGCTCGGTGTTTAAGCCAATGCCTGTATCAATGATAGTAAAGGTTAAAGTTGCCGTCTGTTCAAGAAGTTGATTGACGCTAACGGACAGCGTCACATGGCCCGATTCGGTAAACTTCAAAGCATTGTTGAGTAGATTTAATAACACTTGTTTGAGGCGGTCAGCATCACCAATTAGGGTATGCGGTAGGTTTTCGGGTAGCTCAAGGTTGAGTTGCAAGTTCTTTTGGCGAGCCAAAGACGCTAACAAGTTGATGACTTCTTTAAGGGCGGCTTCGGCTCTAAAGGGATACTGTTCAATCGGTAATTTGCCCGCCTCAATGCGCGATAAGTCTAAAATATCGTTAATAATTTTAAGTAGGATATTGGCCGAACTTTGGATGGTTTCGGCAAACTCCTGTTGTTCCCCCGATAATGACGTGTCTAATAATAAACTGGACATACCAATGACACCGTTCATCGGTGTACGGATTTCATGGCTCATCATCGCCAAAAAATCACCTTTGGTACGGTTGGCATTTTCGGCTTGGTCTTTGGCGTGGCGTAACTCTTCTTCGTGACGTCGTCTAGCGGTCACATCATCCAAAATACCCGCAATGGCGTAAGTTTCTTGGTCATCATTCAGTGCAACCACTAAACGTAACATCACCCATTGTCGTGGTGAGGCACTGAGCCGAAACTCGCCTGTCATACTGGTGCGCTCATGGCTCACGCGATGCCAGAGTAAGCGAAATTTTGGTTTATCTTCTAAATAAATGGCGTTAATGAGTGGGCAGGGCAGTATTGATTGTTGAGTCATCTCTAAAAATACGGGATTCGCCCAGGTTACTTGACCATTAAAATTGGCGGCAAACACACCCGTAGGAATCACATCGGTAAAGGCGTTGCGCCAAGTCACCGACGATTTGAGTTCGGAGCGAATGCGGCGCGTGCTATACATCCATACCGCATCTAATACCGCACCTGTGAGCCAAATAAACACCAGCCAAATATACAATTGCTGATTTAAGCGATTGATGTCACGTTCAATCCATGTTTTACGGCTTTGAATGTGCAGTGTCCAACCCATAATGGTTTGTTGCTGAAAACTACGCCATTGTGATTTATTGGGCGAAATAGCCATTAATGCAGGCACATCCAAAATGCTGTTGACCGCCAGCTGTTTTTGTTGCGCGTCAATCAGTAGTTGCGTGGCGTTAGGGTGAGCAATTAGTTTTTGTTGTTGATTGCTAATATAAATAATTTCTTGATTGGGCGTGCTAGCGTTGGTGACTAAGTCATTAATTTGCGGTAGCACTAAATCGACAGCCACCATCCCTACAGGATTTGCAGAACCTATAGGAAAGGCGCGGCCACAACTAACATAGACTAAACCACCATCCCAATAGGGTTCGGTGCAACGTTGCTCGCCTTTGCCTGCCATAATAAAGTCAAACCACGGCTGACTGGGAAAGTCATAACTTTCACTCATCCATTCGTCGGTGAGAATAACGTGTTTTTGCGCGTCAAAATGCACATAGGGGCCATATAATGGGCGTTGAGAGGGCGATTTTCCACGCGCAAACCACACGCCCATGCCATAGATTTTGTTAGGCGAGGAAGCTTGTAGCAAGCTTTTTAGGGTATTTTCGATGGCTTGAGGATTATGTTGCTGTTGAGTAATAAGGATATTTAAGTTTAAGACTTGTTGATGAATGGTTTGGAAGGTGCTGTTGAGTGCTTCAATAATTTGATGGCTTTGTTGTTGTTGATGCCGTTGAATTTGCTGTTGTTGATACTCAATTTGCGGTTGATAAGCCAAAATTAAGGTAATGCTGGCAACAATACATACTACGATGACAACTAAGCCCGTTGTCGAGCGCAATAAGCGGTTGCGTATGGTGGTAGGCATCATGCGACAGCGTGTCTCATTGGCGGATAGAGTTAGCAGAACAAAAACCGTTTTTTGCTCTGCTATCTATTCTATACAGCGATGCCTAAAACTTAGCACAAATGACTTCAAGAAAAACGACAAGATTGCTTAAAAGTTGCTGTTTTGTGTTGTTTGCCCTAAATTTAGGGCAGACACAGGGGTCTGCCCCTACAAAAAAAATGTATTTGGTAGTAGGCGCAACGCCTGCGCCCTGTTTTGCTTATCGGGCGCGAGCATCGCGCTCCTACGCGGAACTCTATACCTTGCTAAAAAGATGTGTGCATACGCTAGCCCTGTGGGAGAGGGCTGGGGGTGAGGGTAAAAAGCAAACGTACAGTACACTTAATCAATCAGTCCTAACTCTGCTAAGAGTTTGAAAATGGCAATAATCGCGGCTTTGCGTGGAAAAGGATGGTCTAAGTTAGGTGAGGTCATACGCATAGCACGCGGAAATGGCGGATAGGAAATATCCCAATGATGACCATGTAACATTGCTGCATGAGCTGCCATCGGAATTTTGAGCTTGGCTTGTTCTTGAGTCAATTGCATATCGTTATTGCCATCATAACGCGTCAAATTTAAACAATCGGCCATTTGAAAAGTCGGTACTTCAAAAGCAGTTGTGGCGGCGGTAATATTGATGATGGGAATATTTAAATCATCTAAAAAGCCGTGATATTCTTAATAAAAGTCAGCACGCGCTTTGGTGGTGAGGCTATGAAGGCCCGCTTTAATGTCGTATTCATTGAGCCGTCTTAACGAGCCTTTGCGCGTTACCCCTGGTGCAAATAGCTGTAAAAAGTCATGCAAGCGTTCCGTTAATAATTCAGTATCGAGATTTTTAATCAGTTCATAAAAATTATCGGCCGAATAGGAGCCGCCAATTGCACCTGCCCACGTCACCACACATTTCACTTTGTTATTCAGTTTGTCGTGATGATGCACTAAGGTGGACAAAATATCAGGCGCACCTTTGCTGTAACCCATTAAAAACACATCGTTAGGGGCAACAGGGGTGCGGAATTGGTCACTCGCACCACCTGGATTTGACTGAAAACCTTTGCCCTCTAAAATGGCGGCCAATAAGTCGGCTTCGTTGGCCTCGCAGCTACGCATCGGGTGGGCATCGGCCTGAAAAATATTCCAGCCAAACTCTTGTTCTAGCTGTGGAAATTCGTTGGAGAAGGCATGAGCAGGTAAAATGCCGTTAATAAAGCCGGGGCAAAAAATCAAACTGGTATCGAGTTGTGTTGTGCATTGGGCAACGGGCATAGCGACAGCCCATTCTGTGAGTTGGTCACCTTTTAAAAAACGTTCGGCAATTTTTTGCGGGTCTGAGCGTTTATCTTTACCCAAACCTAATTTTTTGGTGGCAACTTTAAGGGCGTGTTTGTCTTGCACCGCTTCTTGAATAAACAGATTGCGCCAGCGTTTACCGACCCATTCTTTAACATACGGATCGGCAAAGGTACGTTTGTTTTGCTGCATATGGGCTTTTAGAACATGGATAAGCTCAACATAATGGCCTTGTTGTTCGAGGTGTTTTAATTCATTGGCTAGTGGACTGTGTGCGTTGGGCATGGTTATCTCTCACAAGTAAGCTAATTTTTGAGTACAAGACTTAGGCATCGCACCGCGATTAGCGCGTTTTGCAAACATAAAGCCGCTTAAATGTGAACAAATAAGCGCTAACCGCGTAAGTCCTTAGTATAGAGCTAGCTTAACCAAAGGCAAAAAAATAGTCTGTGGAAATGGCGACAGTCAGTTGTTTTATAAGGACAGGTTGAGGCGGCTATGTCGTCGTTAATAGTTGAGTTTATAGCCATTTCAAATTGACCATTCGCACTGAGCCTGTCTAAGTGCTGTTGCAGCAATGGTTCGATGCGAGGGCGGCAGCAATAGATAACCACGCGTAACGAGTCAGATTAGACGATTGCATAAGCCAATGTCGTACATCAATAAAGTGAATAATTATACGAACATAGGCTTCAGAAACAATTATCCGCATGACAATAGCGCGTAAAATTGCTTTAGTATAAAAACAAGGAACTATAATGAAAAATTAGCGAGTTGTCGTTCGTCAGACTCGCCATGAGCGTATGATTGACAGGCCGTTCGCCCTGAAGGCTGTTTAGCCCGCTTCAACAGACTTTAATACAGGACTTACGCATCGCACCGAGATACCGCGTAAGTCCTCAGTAGTAACATAATAATAACGGAACATTCCAATGACTGATGGCATGAAAATCTTTCAGCAGTGCCTACGCCTTTTTCTGGCGTTATCGGTGTTTTTGATGATATTACCCGTCAAGGCCAGCCAAGCTATTGTTATTCAAGCCAATGACACACAACTGTTGTTGGGCAAACAGTTAAGTTATTTTGAAGATGCCAGTTTAGAGTATCTGTTGAGTGATGTATTAGCGGAAGAAAAAAGTGGTCGACGCCATTGGCAACAAGCCAATAGTCTGTTTCCCAATTATGGTTTTACCGAGTCCGCGTATTGGGTCAAGTTACCACTCATCAACCACTCCTCGCAAGAGCAATGGATATTAGAGTTTGGCTATCCATTAATGGATGAAGTGGAAGTGTATATCCCTGATGATAAAGGCATTTATCAGAAATATACAGGGGGTGATAACTACCCGTTTTCGCAGCGCGCGATTAAAGACCGTGCTTTTGCCTTTGCACTGAACCTGCCCACTCATCAAGCGCGTAATATTTATTTGCGTCTTACCAGTCGCGATTCGATGATTATTCCCATTAGTTTAATCACACCTGATGCGTTTCGTGATATTCAGCGTGAAGAAGGTTTTTGGTTTGGTATGTATTATGGGGCTATTTTAATTATTCTGCTTTATAATGTATATTTATTTGTAATATTGCGCGACCGAAATCATTTGCATTATATTATGATGTTGTCTTGTTATGCATTAATTGAATTAAGTTTAAACGGTGTCGGCTCGATGTATCTATGGGGTGAATACCCTGAATTTGCCAAGCGTATTCGGCCATTTTTCATTGGTTTGTTAGCGTTGACAGGCTTTATTCTGACGAAATCATTCTTTCAAATTCAACATATTAAATTAGGACGATTTAATATTGACCCATTTTTTATGTTGTTTATTAGTACGGTATTAGTCGGATCATGGATTTTCCCCTTTACCCTAGCTATTCAAATAGCCATGTTTTCCGCTTTTATTTCTGCCCCTGTCATGTATGGCGCAGGTATTTATGTGTGGCGGCATGGCAATCGTTTAGGTATGTATTTTACCTTGGGTTGGTCGGGATTGATTATTGGCGGCAGTGTCAATGTGTTGCGTGCCTTTGATATTTTGCCCGTAAACTTTTGGACAACCTATGGTTCACAAATTGGCTCAGTGTGTACCTTGTTGATTCTAAACACGGCGTTGACCGACCGTTTACACTTTTTGCAACAAGAAAACGAAGAGGCGCAAAGGTCAATCATCTCCAAACAAGAAGAAACAAATCGCGTATTAGACCAAAAAGTGCAAGAGCGTACCGAGGCGTTACTGCTAAAAAATGAAGAAGCTGAAAAAGCGAAATTACAGGCCGAAATGGCAGTACGCGTTAAAAGTGAGTTTTTGGCCAATATGAGTCACGAAGTTCGCACCCCCATGAACGGCATGATTGGCATGACCCAATTATTAGCCGATACACCGTTAAATATTGAGCAAAAACATTATATCAATACCATCCAATCGTCTTGTGAGGCATTATTACGCATTATTAATGATATTTTAGATTATTCAAAAATAGAGGCAGGTAAACTAGAGATTGAGCAAGCAAATTTTGATTTACACCGTTTGATTGCTGAATGTGCCCTATTATTTGCGTTACACGCCAAAGAGAGCGGCTTGCCCATTAAAACGGATATTTTGCCCAATGTTCCACAATGGATAATCGGTGATTCCACACGGATTCGACAAATTATTATTAATTTACTGGGGAATGCCTATAAATTTACCGAGCGTGGCGCGGTGACTTTACGCGCTTATTTACGAGAAGATAAAGGACAAGATGGCGTGTTGGTGCAGTTTGAAGTGCAAGATACGGGTATTGGCATTACCAACGAACAGCGCGAACGCTTGTTTTTATCGTTTTCGCAAGCCGATTCATCAGTGACGCGCAAATACGGGGGCACAGGTTTAGGTTTGGCCATTTGTCGCTCGTTGGTGCGTTTAATGGAGGGTGACATTGGTGTTAAAAGTGTGCCGAGTCAGGGTTCAATTTTTTGGTTTTATGTGCTGATGTATCATGGTAAAGAGCCTGCCATCAAACAAAAAATGATGAAAGATACTACGGTCATTAGTCATTATCCCGATTTGGCAGGTTTGCGCGTGTTGGTGGCTGAAGATAATCCGATCAATCAAATGGTGATTATGGGCATGTTAAAAAAATACAATATTATTCCCACGATGGCCAATGATGGTTTAGATGCCCTGCAAGTATTAATGACCATTGAATCGGGTTTTGATGTCGTGTTTATGGATTGTGAAATGCCCAACATGGATGGTTACACGGCGACGCAGCGTATTCGGGAGTGGGAAAAAAAGAGACAGTTAGCTCCTGTGTTAATTTACGGTGTGAGCGCCCACGCTTTAGCGGAGTATCAACAACAAGGAATGGAGGCAGGGATGAATGCTTTTATGGTGAAGCCGTTAAAACAATCCGACTTATCGAATGCACTAACGCAAGTGATGACTAAATTAATGGTGCATAAATTAGCGCGTTAATGCGGTGCTTCAGCTTCATCATTGCCTGTATCGGTGTTTAAAGCCGTTTATCTTTCCGCTGTGCTGAGCCTGTCGAAGCACGGGTATAAAACACTTCAACAGGCTCAGGGTGAACGCTAAAACTTATGCACATAGTACTTATGCGTTGCGATTAAGCCGCATCAAAAATTTGGCTCACCACGTCTAAGCTATAAAACTCCGTCAGTTGCGCGCTAACACGTTCTGCCAAAAATCCTGATTGCAACATTTCTACGACTACAGGCTCAGCAAACAGTTGCGCTTCTTTGAGCAAAATTTCGCGGGTAATATTGACATCGGCCAACAACGTTAAACCATCTTTGTCGGCGAAGGTGTTAAACCAAACGGCAATCAACTCTTTCACTAATGCTTGCATATACAGGGTTTGCCGCAAGTGATTCCAGATATCAATGCCCACTTGTGAAGCAAATTCAATATCACTATTATTGAGATATTGTTGGGAGGTAGAAAGCGGTTGTGCCTTGATTTTGTGCCACATTTGCTCGGCAACGTGGTGAATCTGCTTGGCATCTAAGGTGCGAATTAATACTTTTTCACTCAAATCGACAATGCTGGGCATAGTTTTATGCAAATAACTGCGAATCGCCGACTCAATCGCACTATTGCCGCCTGTGCTTTCCATCAAACCTTTACCCATTTTCATCAGCGATGACATACCAGGTACTTTTTTTGCCAAGGGATTTTCATGGAGTAAATAATCACTTAAAGCATGAAAAACGACATCAGATAGCAACTTAGCATACACAGGATTGGCAATGGCCGCGTGAATAATGTCCTGTTTTAAGCTGTCGTGGCTGGCAATTTTATCGACAATTGCTAAATAGTTTTTATGTTCAAGCAATTGATGAACATAGGTCTGACTATTCAACGGACTGTTAAATGCCGCTTGTGCCAGCGTGAAAATTTGTAAGCGCAAGCCTTCGGTTGGCGCTTGATTTAACACATAGTCAACGGCAAAGGTTTGCAGCCGTTCCACGCTAATGACACGATTAATGGGGGTGACACTCGCCCAATCCAAAAAAGCGTTGACTTCACGCGTTAAGGTTGCGGGCAGGTTGTCGCTATTGACCTGAGCCAATAAATGTTGACTATGCGCTTCGAGAAGGGCGGCGGCTTTAACGTGCATAAAAAATCCTTGGTCAAATTAGGGTTTAGCAACAGGTGCAGGCGCGAATTTATTCGGCGTTGCTTGCGCCTTGTCGAGGAACTTCATATAAGCTTCACTGACAGGGTAATCAGCTTCTAAGATGGGGGTGTGACCGACATCCTTCAAGATTAATACTTCCTCATTTTTGAGATGTTCTTTCAGTTCTTCAACGACAGCAACATCAATGATGGCATCTTGATCCCCCCAAACCACCAAAGTCGGTGCTTCTATGCTGCGTAAGCCCATTTGAAAGGTTTCTGGTTGGGTCCATTTCATTTGTTCAATCAACGCGTTCATCAGTTTCTCTTGTTCGACTAAGTGCGTGACGTGCATTTTCTCGTAACCGTCCATCAATTCTTTCGGTACAAACGGCGTATCATAAGTGGCAACCGTTTTCACCAGCTTTTCAAAATCACCCGATTTACGCACCAACAAATTCAGCAAATCTTGCGGTTTGGCAATCAGCGAGTTGCCGACATTGGTATAAACACCCGCAGTATCAACCAGCAGCACACTTTTGACTTCAAGAAAGTATAACGCAGAATATAAAACGGCAATGCCACCACCTAAGGAGTGACCCGCAACGTGTAAATCTTTTTGAATGCCTAACGCCAAGACAAACTGACGCACGGCATCGGATAAGTCAGCTAATTGATAACCAAAGGTCGCAGGTGCTTTGGTGTCGCCATGACCTGGTAAATCAACCGCGACAACATGATATTTTTTCGTTAAACGATGAGCGATACGATTCCAGTTGTCGCGTGAACCCGAAAAACCATGAACCAGCAACACGGTTGGCGCGCCTTTGACTCCGCCTTCACTGTAGGCAAAAGTAATGTCGCCGACTTTAATGCTTTTAGTTTCCAAACCTGCCCATGTTCGCTCTTGGGCAAGTACCGACTGCATAAGGGCAACAGGGTCACTGACCAGCGGTGCGGCAACAACAAATGCACTGCTGACAGCTAACGGTAACA
>JBKJUH010000370.1:0-4084 GCA_046590075.1 Agitococcus sp. | reverse complement strand
ACTAAATTTCTCGCAGGCGAATCGGTGCGTTTATTGGTAGAGGCGCGATCTGAGGCCGTGGACATTGTCTTAGCGCACGCTTGGCAAAATCTTGGCCTAGCCAACGAAACCGAAGTCGCATTGTTGGCAGTAGGTGGTTATGGTCGAGGTGAATTACATCTTGCCTCTGACATAGACGTATTGATTTTACATAGCTACGAACAATTACCCGAGGCGTTAAAGGACAGCATTAGCCGTTTTATTACCCTGTTATGGGACTTAGGCTTAGATGTTGGCTCAAGTGTGCGTTCACTCAGTGAATGTGTAGAGTTTGTCAGCAACGAAGTCACTATTGCCACCAATGTTTTAGAAGTACGCACACTCTATGGCAATGACGAACTACGGCAAACCTTATTAGATTTAATTCGGCCATTATGGGCAGATGCGGCTTTTTTTGAAGCCAAACGTGACGAACAATTGGCGCGTCACAACAAACATCACAATACCGAATACAACCTTGAACCTGACCTTAAAAATGCACCTGGCGGTTTGCGTGATATTCAAACGGTGGTTTGGGTAGCCAAACGTCATTTTGGCACCACGAATTTATACGACTTAGTTACGCATGGTTTTTTAACCGAGTTTGAATATACCCAACTCCACGACAGTGAGCTGTTTTTGTGGAAAATTCGTTTTGCCTTACATCACATCGCCAAACGCAATGAAAACCGTCTATTGTTTGACCACCAACGTACTTTGGCCACACTCTTAGGTTATAGCGATAATAATGCCAGCCGTGCGGTTGAGCAATTTATGAAAGATTATTATCGCGTGGCGATGACTGTTTCTATGCTCAACGAAATGTTATTACAATATTTTGACGAGGCGATATTAAGAGCCGACGAACAAGCGATTATTATTCCCATTAATGATGATTTTCAATTACGTGATAATTATATTGAAGTCACACATCATCAAGCCTTTGCACGCAACCCATCGGCATTATTAGAAATTTTTTCTATTCTCGCTAAAAGCACCGATATTTTAGGCGTTAGAGCCAGTACTATTCGTTTAATTATGGTCGAAGCACGCAAAATAAATGCTGCCTTTAGGCATAACCCGCAAAATCGTGCGTATTTTATGGAGATTTTACGTGCGCCTCATGCCTTATTTTCCACCTTACGGCAAATGAAACGTTATGGTGTATTAGGACAATATTTACCTGCTTTTGGTGCGATTATAGGCCAAATGCAATATGATTTGTTTCATATTTATACTGTTGATGCCCATACTTTATTAGTTATTAAGAATATGCGGCGTTTTCGCTACAGCATCAGCAGTGAAAAGTTTCCTGTTGTTACTGATGTTGCCCAACAATTACCGAAACCTGAGTTATTATATTTAGCAGGTTTATTCCATGATATTGGTAAAGGCCGAGGCGGTGACCATTCAGAGTTAGGTTCTATTGATGCCATTGAGTTTTGTTTGGCGCATGGCTTGTCCACACGCAGTGCCAATCTCGTAGCATGGTTAACACGCAACCATTTAATCATGTCGATGACCGCGCAAAAACAAGACTTAGGTGACCCTGAAGTCATTCAACGTTTTGCCAAACACGTCGGTGATATTCTGCATTTAGATTATTTATATACCCTCACTGTTGCTGATATTTGCGCTACTAATCCCAACTTATGGAACTCTTGGCGTGCTTCTTTATTGCGTCAACTGTATCAGCAAACTCGTCGCGCCTTACGTCGTGGTTTAAACAATCCCATTGATTATGCTGAGTTAATTGCCGAAACCCGTATTACCGCCATGGAAACCTTATTGGAGCAAGGTTTTAGTGAAGACGCGATTAACACCATTTGGGAAAAAATGGGTGATGATTATTTCTTACGCGAAAGTGCTAATGATATTATATGGCATACTTCCGCCATCATTAATCATGGCAATAACAATACGCCATTGGTAGCGATTCATAAAAGTCACGGCAGTCAGTTTCAGGGCGCAACACAGATATTCGTTTATACCCAAGATTTACCGAATTTATTCGCCGCCTCAGTAGCGACTTTAGATCAACAACATTTAACGGTGTTAGATGCGCGTATTATTACCGCCACCAGTCATTTTTCGCTCGATACGTATATTGTCTTGGATGAAGATAATACACCGATTATTGACAACGACCGTTTAGACCTGATTCGTGAAAGTCTGGTTCATGCCTTATCACACCCCGATGACTTTCCGACAATTGTGCAAAAACGTTTACCACGCGCCTTAAAACATTTTAGCGTGAAAACCGAAGTCAACATTAGCAATGACATTGCCAAACAACAAACCTCATTGGAAGTGATTACCCTTGATAGACCCGGTTTATTGGCGCGTATTGGTTTAATTTTTATGGAGCATGGCGTAACCTTACAAAGTGCGCGTATTGCTACCTTAGGCGAACGTGCCGAAGACGTATTTTTTATCAGTGACCGCCACGGCCAACCGATTGCTAACCCTGAATTATGCGAAAAACTCGCAGCCACCTTACGCCAACAACTGGATACGGTAAACTAAGTCAATGAACAGCGAATTATCATTATTGCATGCTTATCCTTTTGAAAAATTGGCGCGCCTATTGGCTGATTTAACGCCTGCTCCTGCGTTAAAACCGATTTCTTTGTCTATTGGCGAGCCTAAACACCCCTCGCCTGCTTTTGTCATGGCAACCATTCAACAGCAAGCCAAACATTTAGCAACCTATCCCACCACTAAGGGCATTCCCGAGCTACGACAAGCGATTGCTGATTGGTTAACACTGCGTTTTCAATTAAAAAATATCGATGCTGATAGCGAAGTGTTGCCTGTCAGTGGCACGCGCGAAGCGTTATTTTCTTTTACGCAAGCAGTAATTCAACGCGAAGGCACTTTATCGAACAGCAAGCCCTTAGTGATGATGCCAAATCCCTTCTATCAAATTTATGAAGGCGCGGCATTTTTGGCAGGTGCAGAACCGTATTATTTACCGTGTTTGGCGGAAAATCAGTTTATTCCTGATTTTGATGCTGTCCCTACCGACGTTTGGCAACGCACCCAACTATTATTTATTTGCTCACCAGGTAATCCAACGGGCTCAATCATTCCACGCGCAACCTTAATCAAACTGATTGCCTTGAGTGATGAATACGGTTTTGTCATTGCTGCTGACGAATGTTATTCGGAAATTTATTTTGATGAAGCCAATCCACCTTTAGGTTTGCTACAGGTTTGTGCCGACATAGGCCGTGATGATTATAAAAACTGTGTCGTGTTTCACTCGTTATCTAAACGCTCCAATTTGCCGGGTTTACGCTCGGGTTTTGTTGCGGGTGATGCCCAATTGTTAAAACCGTATTTGTTATATCGCACCTATCATGGTTCGGCGATGCCAGTACAACATCAATGGGCTTCGGTTGCAGCTTGGCAAGATGAACAACACGTTATTGCTAATCGTGAACAGTATCGCCAAAAATTCCAGACCTTTTACGCGCTGGTGAATCCTCATTTACCGTTAACGATGCCCGATGCCAGTTTTTATTTTTGGGTGAAAGTGCCCGACAATCACACTGACGAAAGTTTTACGCGCTTGCTCTATCAACACGTCCATATTACTGTCTTGGCAGGCCGTTATTTAGGCCGTGCCGATAATCACTTAAACCCACAAGCTAACCCTGCCGAAAATTATGTCCGTTTGGCCTTAGTCGCACCGCTTGCCGATTGTGTGACGGCTGCCGAACGTATTGTTGCTTTACTGACTGGAGAAAACCACTAATGTCCTCGTCCCTTGCTGATTTAATTACCCAAGCCTTTGAAGACCGTATGCAGTTTAGCCCAAGCAATGCACCGCAAGATGTGCGTGATGCCGTTGCTGAAGCCATTAACTTATTAGATAGCGGCAAAGCCCGTGTTGCCGAAAAAATTGACGGCACTTGGGTCGTCAATCAATGGTTAAAAAAAGCGGTGTTATTATCGTTTCGCTTAAATGATAACGAGCCGTTATCGGGGGGCAGTGCGATTCAATATTACGACAAAGTACCAACTAAATTTGCTAACTGGACAGCCGATCAATTTCGCGAGG
>JBKJUH010000046.1:0-3241 GCA_046590075.1 Agitococcus sp. | reverse complement strand
TGCCCTAAAATATCGCCGTCTGATAATGTTGGAATTTTTTGCCTCTGTATAGATACAAATCTGAGCCGCAAATTGCAGTGGCGGTAACACGCAGGATTACATCGACATTGTTGACTAATTCGGGATCGGGAACAGTTTCAACTCTTACATCTTCGCTACCGTGGTAAGTAAGTGCACGCATGATTGTCTCCAATAAAATAAAATAGGTTGCATAAAGCTATTGCTTATAATTTATTAACTCACTTTATTATTCACGAGGAAAATGGTCGGTGTGATGACGAACATATAAATTCCTATCAAAATTAAACAATCTTGATTAAAGTGCGTTAACGCACTTACAAATGCATGAATTAATGCGATTTTGTAAGCGCTTAATTATGGCTACATACTATTAAGCTTAAAAAAACTATTTGATCAGGAGATCGCCATGCAAACGCAATCCGATATTAAACACAACAACGCCATTTCTTTGTTAGAAGCGGATCATCAAGTGGTGAGTATTTTGTTTAAAAAATATGAAAAATCGACTGATAATTCAGACAAAAAAGAATTGATGAGTAAGATTTGTAAGGAGTTAACCATTCATGTGCAAGTGGAAGAAGATGTTTTTTACCCTCAATTCAAAAAGGCTTTAAATGACACTGAACTTGTGTCAGAAGCCACTGTGGAACATAGCCCTTTAAAAGATTTAATCGCGCAAGTTGAGGGTAAAGAGCCTGTCGGTGAAATGTTTGACGCCTAAATTAAAGTGATGTCAGAATATGTGACAAATCATGTTAAAGAAGAAGAAGGTGAAATGTTTCCTAAAGCCAAAAAATCTAAAATGGATTTAGAAAAAATTGGTATGCAAATTTTTGCCCCTAAAGCCGAACTACAAAAAGCTAAATAGGTTGTATTAAATATTATGATAAAACGCTCAATTAAGTGTCAAGTGCTTGTATTATGTTAATAATTTAGCCAACAGAATCATTAATGAAAAAAATCACCCTAGGTAATTTGCTTACAAAAAATTTTCCAATTGTTTGTGTAGGAGGTTCAGCGGGCGGGTTAGATGCTTATATCCGATTATTGAAAAATTTACCTTGTGATATGAAAGTTGCCATCGTGATTGTTAATCATGTCAGAACAATGCCCACTTTATTGCATGAAATTTTACCTAAATATACAAAAATGCCAGTTAATCTAATTACTGAAGATTTGGTTATTGAACAAAATCAAGTGTATATCATTCCTCCGGATAGAGATTTACATGTTCTTAACGGAAAGTTTCAGCTAAAGCCGATATCAAAACCCAGGGGTTGGCCTGACGTTATTACTGTTTTTTTGCGCTCATTAACTGATTTTTGGGAGGGTAAATTAATCGCTGTTATTGTTTCTGGCTACGATGGTGACGGTGCTGCAGCATTATGTGAAATAAAAGAAATTGGTGGCGTTACAATAGCGCAAAAATTGAGTACAGCAATTCAACCCGACATGCCCGAAAGTGCGATTGATAGTGGCTGTGTTGATTGGGTTTTGACGCCCGAAGATATTGCTAAAAAAATCATTGAAATTACGGGTTAAGTCTATTTATTTTATGCAGGTATCTATCTTTAAACTGCTTGTGTCAGCTTGAATTCAACCCAAAACATACTGCCTTTTCCCACGGTACTTTCCACGCCAATAGCGCCGCCCATTAATTCGACAATCCGTTTAGAAACCACCAGCCCAATTCCTGTGCCTTCTTCTGATTTGGCTTCTTGACCTAAGCGATTAAAAGGTTGAAAAAGCTGTGCAATATTTTCAGGCGTTAATCCTTCGCCAGTATCTTCTACACAAATTCGAATTTTTTGCTGGTTGATTTCAACATAACTCACCGTAACCCTGCCGTTGGATTGATTGTATTTAATTGCATTGGATAACAAGTTAACAAAAATTTGCTTCGCTCTCACGCGGTCGGCTTTTATCAAATAAGGCGCATCCGAGCGTGGAAATTTCATCGTAACTCCACGTTGCTGCGCCTGACTTCCAAGCATGGCTTCTGCGTCATTCAAGATTTCTGCTAATGATAAAGTCTCAATATTCAGCACCAGCTTGCCAGACTCGATCACTGCTAAATCCAGTATTTCGTTGATTAACTCAAGCAAATACCATCCCGCTTTGATAATTTGATCGACATTGCGCTTTTGAGTTATTGTCGGTGGCGGTACGCCAGCATCTATCAGTTGAGCAAAACCCAAAATGGCATTAAGCGGTGTGCGCAATTCATGGCTCATGCTGGATAAAAATTCCGATTTTGCCAAGTTAGCTTTATTTGCAACCAGCTTAGCTGATTCTAGTTCTATTTCTTCATGCTTGCGCTGGCTGGTATCTGTGAAAATAACAGCCACTTTATGATCAGCTTGGTCACCTATGCGAAAGGCATAAACGTCAAACCATCTTTGTTCTAGCTGCATGGCTTGTTTTATGAATCGAATTGGCCTGCCGGTCGTCACCACGTTTCCATAAATTTCAAACCATTCTGGGTCAAAATCTGGTGCAAACTCGCTTATGCATTTGCCTTGTGCATTTATTAATCCACTTTGTTTAATAAAACTAGGGTTTATTTCTAAAAAGCAATAATCGATTGGCTTTTTAGCGTGGTCAAAAATCACTTCAATGATACAAAAACCTTCATCAATTGAATTAAATAAAGTGTGGTAATGCTCTTCACTTTCTGCTAATGCCTGCTCATTTTTTTTTCGCTGGCTAATATCGGTTAATACAATGCGTAATTCTGGCGCACTTTCAGCATCTTGCGCCTGCGTAATCACACAATTAACCCACAAATAGCTGTTTATATTTTTGACTATTCGCAAATCAAACGATTGCGGATTACCGCTTTCAATCAGTTTTTTATGGGTTAAATAATACACATCCTGATCTGCTTTTAGAATCAGTTTAGATAGCGGTTGTTTAATCAATGCGCTACGTGTCATGTCAAACAAATTCGCAATAGTTAAGTTGGCTTGCTGAATTATTCCTTTCTCATTAAGCGTTAAGTAGCCAACTGGCGCCAAATCATACAAATCAAAATAACGCGTGCGAACAATATCCAGCGCAATGTGAGATTCACGCAATTCTTCATTCTGCATTTCCAATTCAATTTGATGCACTTGTAATTCGTGCAACAAACGATTAACGGCTTCTGGCGCATCTTTATTGGGTATTGATGCGTCTAGTTTTCTATAACTAGCTTCGGCTCTAGCGCGAAGCTTTTGCC
>JBKJUH010000368.1:0-11148 GCA_046590075.1 Agitococcus sp. | reverse complement strand
AGTTGTGAAAGAAGGCATCCCTAAAGCTGATGCTGATGCGTTGAAAAAGAAATTAGAAGACGCTGGCGCAAGCGCAGAAATCAAGTAATTTGCCTGTTACAGGGTGATTACTGCTTTTGGCGAGTAAGCGCGAAAGTGGCTGGTGGCTATTTTAGCTGCCGGCCTTTTTCTATTTTAGCACGTAGTGCTAGGTAAAATAGCTAAGTTGGCCTGTTTTATCGAAGGCTGTAGTGTGTAAGTTGTTGAACTATATGAAGTTAGTGTTTTGTGGTATTAAACTTTACATACACTTTAAGACCGTTTGACAAGAAAAAATTAAGGACTCTTCTCCATTTGCTAATAGAAGAGAGTTAGCGGTTTCTTGCAAGCAGTTTCACGGTACATGGAAAGTGAAACGCGGGTCAGGGATGACACGATCTCGCCAGCTTTAATTAATTAATTAGTTGGTATCTCAATTCGAGTTAGGTTTAGCTGAGGACTCCAGATGGCATACTCATACACCGAAAAAAAACGCATCCGAAAAAATTTCGGCAAGTTACCCACATTAATGGATGTTCCCTATTTATTGGGCATTCAAGTGGATTCGTATCGCGCGTTTTTGCAGGATGGTAAAAAGCCCAAGCAACGTGAAGACTTAGGTCTTCAAGCTGCGTTCAAATCCGTATTCCCTATTCAAAGTTATTCGGGTAATGCCGCTTTA
This sequence comes from Agitococcus sp., assembly GCA_046590075.1. GTDB lineage: Bacteria > Pseudomonadota > Gammaproteobacteria > Pseudomonadales > Moraxellaceae > Agitococcus. The sequence continues at coordinate 10,448 of JBKJUH010000368.1, read as the reverse complement.
GAGTTTGTGGAGTACCAGTTAGGGCTTCCTGGCTTTGATGTTCGTGAATGTATTTTGCGTGGCTTAACCTATGCTGCGCCTTTGCGCGTCAAAATCCGTTTAGTGATTTATGACCGTGAAGCCTCCACCAAAACCATTAAAGATATTCGTGAGCAAGAAGTCTATATGGGCGAAATGCCTTTAATGACCGACAACGGCACGTTTGTCATCAATGGCACGGAACGAGTGATTGTTTCGCAATTACATCGTAGTCCAGGTGTATTCTTTGATCACGATAAAGGTAAAACACACTCATCGGGTAAATTATTATTTAATGCCCGTGTGATTCCTTACCGTGGTTCTTGGTTAGACTTTGAGTTTGATGCCAAAGATTTGGTTTATGTGCGTATTGACCGTCGCCGTAAATTACACGCGACAATTTTATTGCGTGCTTTAGGTTTTAGCTCCGACCAAATGTTGGCGATGTTCTTTGACACCAACACCATTAAACATGACGTAGATGGCTATAAATTAGATTTAGTGCCTGAGCGTTTACGTGGTGAAACCGCAGCATTTGATATCACTTCTGCTGATAAAGTCATTGTCGAAGCAGGTCGTCGTATTACCGCTAAACATATCCGTGAAATGGAAAAGGCAGGCATTAAGCAACTTGATATTCCTGCTGATTATTTGCACGGTAAAGTGACAGCAAAAACGATTTTGCATCCTGCCAATAATGAATTGGTGTGTGAATGTAATACCATTATTACTGCCGAAGTGCTAACGCGTTTAGCCAAAGCAGGTATCGCCAAATTCGATATTCTGTATACCAATGAAATCGACAAAGGCGCGTTTGTTGCGGACACCTTGCGTGCGGATGCGTCGACTAAGACTGATTTAGATGCCTTAGTAGAAATTTATCGCATGATGCGCCCAGGTGAGCCACCGACGAAAGATGCCGCTGAAGGTTTGTTCAAAAACTTGTTCTTCACAGCCGAGCGTTATGACTTGTCCAATGTCGGTCGGATGAAGTTTAACCGTCGTCTCATGCGTACTAATGACCGTGGTAACGGCGATAGCATGGAAAAAGACGGCGTGTTGTCGAAGACGGATATTGTTGATGTCTTAAAAACATTGATTGATATTCGTAACGGCAAAGGCGAAGTGGACGATATCGATCACTTGGGTAACCGTCGGGTGCGTTGTGTCGGTGAAATGACCGAAAACCAATTCCGTGTGGGTTTGGTGCGGGTTGAGCGCGCAGTAAAAGAGCGTTTAAGTTTAGCAGAAAGCGAAAACTTAATGCCTCAAGACCTGATTAACGCCAAACCCGTTTCTGCGGCGATTAAAGAGTTCTTCGGTTCTAGCCAATTATCGCAGTTTATGGATCAAAACAATCCCTTGTCAGAAATCACCCATAAACGCCGTGTTTCTGCCCTCGGTCCTGGTGGGTTGACGCGTGAGCGTGCGGGCTTCGAAGTGCGTGACGTGCATCCGACCCATTATGGTCGTGTTTGCCCTATCGAAACGCCTGAAGGTCCAAACATTGGTTTGATTAACTCCCTAGCGGTGTATGCGCGTGCCAACCATTATGGTTTCTTAGAGTCTCCGTACCGTAAAGTGGTTAATGGTCAAGTGAATGATGATTTCGAATACTTATCAGCCATTGAGGAAAGCCTGTGCGTCATTGCGCAAGCAGACTCAGCAGTTGATGGCGAAAATCGTTTATTAGATGACTTGGTGGCCGTGCGTCATAAAAACGAATTCACGGTGATGTCTCCCGATAAAGTGACGCACATGGATATTTCGCCACGTCAAGTGGTGTCGGCAGCGGCTTCGTTAATTCCTTTCTTGGAACACGATGACGCGAACCGTGCCTTGATGGGTTCAAACATGCAACGTCAAGCAGTTCCTACGTTACGCGCTGATAAGCCGTTAGTGGGTACAGGCATGGAGCGTTCTGTAGCTCGTGACTCTGGCGTGTGTGTCATGGCCAGTCGTGGTGGTGTCATTGATTACGTAGATGCGGCTCGTATCGTTATTCGTGTCGATGAAAGTGAAATGGTGGCAGGTGAAGCAGGTGTAGATATCTACAACTTGACGAAATACACCCGTTCTAACCAAAATACTTGTATCAACCAACGTGCCATTGTTGCGCGTGGTGATGTAGTTGCGCGTGGCGATACTTTGGCCGATGGTCCTTCGGTTGACTTGGGCGAATTAGCTCTAGGTCAAAATATGCGCGTGGCATTTATGCCGTGGAATGGTTACAACTTCGAAGATTCGATTTTGTTATCTGAGCGTGTGGTTAAAGAAGACCGTTTCACTTCGATTCATATTCAAGAATTGTCGTGTATTGCTCGTGACACCAAATTAGGTTCAGAAGAAATTACCGCTGATATTCCTAATGTTGGCGAAGCGGCATTATCCAAACTCGATGAGTCAGGTATTGTTTATATTGGTGCGGAAGTCAACGCAGGCGATATTTTGGTCGGTAAAGTCACACCTAAAGGTGAGACTCAACTCAGTCCAGAAGAAAAACTGTTACGCGCTATTTTCGGCGAAAAAGCCTCTGACGTTAAAGATAGTTCCTTACGTGTACCGTCAGGTACCAAAGGTACGATTATTGATGTGCAAGTCTTTACCCGTGATGGGGTCGATAAAGACAGCCGTGCCTTAGCGATTGAGAAACAACAGCTCAATGCTTACCGCAAAGACTTGAAAGAAGAATATCGTATTTTTGAATCCGCAGCCCATTCGCGCTTACTGTCGTTATTGGTAGGCCAAGAGGTGAATGGCGGTTCAGGCTTCAAAAAAGGCGATGTTCTGACTGAAGAAAACCTCAATGCCTTGAGTTTCAATCAATGGTTTGATATTCGGACGACAGACGAAGCGGTGGCCGACCAACTGGAAAGAGTTCAGGCTTATCTCAAAGAGCGTCAAGTGGAAATTGATGCTAAATTTGAAGATAAAAAACGCAAAATTACCTCAGGTGATGATTTAACCCACGGTGTGTTGAAAGTCGTTAAGGTGTATCTCGCCATTAAGCGTCGTATCCAGCCAGGTGACAAAATGGCGGGTCGTCACGGTAACAAAGGTGTAGTGTCGGTGATTATGCCGATTGAAGATATGCCACATGATGCCAATGGTGATCCTGTCGATATCGTCCTGAATCCGCTTGGCGTACCATCGCGGATGAACGTCGGACAGATTTTGGAAACGCACTTAGGTTGGGCTGCTAAAGGCTTAGGCACGAAGATTGGCAAAATGCTCGATGAGCAACGTCAGGCTTCGGAGTTACGTGACTTCCTCGACAAAATCTATAACCAGATTGGCGGCGAGAAAGAAGAGCTAGATTTGCTCGACGATAACGAAGTCAAAGCCTTAGCGAAAAACTTACGTGGTGGTGTACCTATCGCCACGCCAGTATTCGACGGTGCTTATGAAAGCGAAATCAAGGCGTTGTTAAGACTAGCAGACCAATCGGAAACAGGGCAACAGTGGTTATATGATGGCCGTACGGGTGACCGTTTTGACCGTCCTGTCACTGTTGGTTATATGTACATGCTCAAATTGAACCATTTGGTTGATGATAAGATGCATGCGCGTTCGACAGGCTCTTACTCCTTAGTGACGCAACAGCCATTAGGTGGTAAAGCGCAGTTTGGTGGTCAACGTTTCGGGGAAATGGAAGTCTGGGCCTTAGAAGCTTATGGCGCAACCTACACCCTGCAAGAAATGCTAACCGTCAAGTCTGACGATGTGAATGGCCGTACCCGCATCTACAAAAATATTGTCGATGGCGATCACCGTATGGAACCTGGTATGCCTGAGTCCTTTAACGTATTGATTAAAGAGATTCGCTCGCTGGGTATTAACATCGAGTTAGACCACGAATAAGTAAGGTTTTTAACCTTATATCGTAGGACTGACGCATCGCGCCGCGATAATCGCGTTTTGTGAACATAAAGTCGCCTTAAGCGTCTGCCATGTGAACAAATAAGCGATTACCGCGTCAGTCCTATAAGAAGTCGAAAAGCATGACGGGAGGGAGCGGCAACGCACCTCCCACAATGAACGCTTGCTGGAGATAACGCCTTGAAAGACTTGCTGAACTTATTGAAAAACCAAGGGCAAGAAGTAGAGTTTGACCGTATTCGTATCGGGCTTGCTTCTCCCGAAATGATTCGTTCTTGGTCGTATGGCGAAGTAAAAAAGCCAGAAACCATTAACTATCGTACGTTCAAACCTGAGCGTGAGGGTTTGTTCTGCGCCAAAATTTTTGGTCCAATCAAGGATTACGAATGCTTGTGCGGCAAATACAAACGCATGAAGTTTCGCGGCATTATTTGCGAAAAATGTGGCGTAGAAGTGACACTGACGAAAGTTCGTCGTGATCGCATGGGGCATATCGAATTAGCCTCGCCAACCGCCCACATTTGGTTTTTGAAATCATTACCTTCGCGTATTGGCTTGTTGTTAGATATGACCTTGCGTGATATCGAACGGGTCTTGTATTTCGAAAGCTTTGTCGTTATTGAACCAGGCATGACACCTTTAGAAAAAGGTCAATTGTTATCGGACGAAGATTACTACACTGCCTTAGAAGAATACGGCGACGAATTTGACGCAAAAATGGGCGCGGAAGCGATTCAAGGCTTGTTGAAAGACATTGACTTGAAATCGGAAGTTGAGCGTCTGCGTGAAGAAATTCCGAATACGACCTCAGAAACCAAACTCAAGAAGTTGTCAAAACGCTTGAAGTTGGTCGAGTCCTTCCTCAATTCAGGTAACAAACCTGAATGGATGGTGATGACGGTATTACCCGTATTGCCACCTGATTTACGTCCCTTAGTGCCGTTAGATGGTGGTCGTTTTGCCACGTCTGACCTCAACGATTTGTACCGTCGTGTCATTAACCGTAACAACCGTTTGAAGCGTTTGTTAGAGTTAAGTGCGCCAGACATTATCGTCCGTAACGAAAAACGGATGCTTCAAGAAGCGGTAGATGCTTTGTTAGATAACGGCCGTCGTGGCCGTGCTATCACTGGCAGCAACAAACGTCCGTTGAAATCTTTGGCCGATATGATCAAAGGTAAACAAGGTCGTTTCCGTCAAAACTTGCTCGGTAAACGTGTTGACTATTCAGGTCGTTCCGTTATCGTTGTTGGCCCTACATTACGTTTGCATCAATGTGGCTTGCCGAAAAAAATGGCCTTGGAATTATTCAAACCATTTATTTTTGCCAAGTTAGAAAGCAAAGGCTTGGCAACGACGATTAAAGCGGCCAAAAAAATGGTCGAGCGCGAAACGCCAGAGGTTTGGGATATTCTCGCTGATGTTATTCGTGAACATCCAGTCATGTTAAACCGTGCGCCAACACTTCACCGTTTGGGCTTGCAAGCCTTTGAACCTGTACTCATTGAAGGCAAAGCCATTCAATTGCATCCTTTAGTGTGTACCGCGTTTAACGCCGACTTCGACGGTGACCAAATGGCGGTACACGTACCGTTAACCATTGAGGCGCAACTTGAAGCGCGTGCCTTGATGATGTCCACCAACAACATCTTGTCGCCAGCGAACGGTGAGCCGATTATTGTGCCGTCTCAAGACGTGGTCTTGGGTTTATACTACATCTCGCGTGATGCTATTAACGCGCAAGGTGAAGGCATGATTTTTGCGGATTTCGCCGAAGTGACGCGAGCGTTAGCCAACAAAGCGGTCGCTATTCATGCGCGTATCAAAGTGCGTGTGCGTGAAGTCAGCATTGATGATGACGGCAATCGTCAAGAACATAAGTTCTTGGCCGACACTACGCCAGGTCGTTGTATGTTATGGAATATCGTCCCTGAAGGCTTGCCTTACAGTGTCGTTAATCAACCGATGACCAAGAAAAACATCTCCAAACTCATTAACACCTGTTACCGCGTGTTGGGTTTAAAAGATACGGTTATTTTTGCCGACCAATTGATGTACTTGGGTTTCCGTCAAGCGACGTACTCTGGCGTATCCGTTGGTATGGAAGATATGGTTATTCCTGCGGCCAAAGAAACCATCATTAATTCTGCTGAAGAAGAAGTTCGTGAAATCGAAAATCAATTCGGCTCAGGCTTGGTGACGGCGGGTGAGCGTTATAACAAAGTGGTCGATATTTGGTCGCGTACTAACGAACTCGTTGCCAAAGCGATGATGGATAACCTGTCCACCGAAAAAGTTATTAATAAACAAGGCGTAGAAGAATCACAAAAATCCTTCAACTCCATCTTTATTATGGCCGACTCAGGCGCACGGGGTAGTGCGGCACAGATTCGCCAATTGGCAGGTATGCGCGGTTTGATGGCTAAGCCTGACGGCTCGATTATCGAAACGCCGATTAAAGCTAACTTCCGTGAAGGTTTGACTGTTCTCCAGTACTTTATCTCCACGCACGGTGCGCGTAAAGGTTTGGCCGATACCGCGTTAAAAACTGCGAACTCGGGTTATTTGACCCGTCGTTTAGTGGATGTGGCACAAGATTTGGTGATTACCGAGCCAGATTGTGGCACAACGGCTGGTTTGATGATGACGCCGCTGATTCAAGGTGGTGACATTGTTGAACCGTTACGCGAACGTGTGTTGGGTCGTGTGGTTGCCGTTGATGTTTTCCTGCCAGGTACAGATGATATTTTTGCGCCCGCAGGTACATTGCTCGATGAAAAATGGGTAGAGCAGTTAGAGTTGGCAGGTGTGGACGAAATGATTGTTCGTTCAGCAATGACCTGTAAAACACGCTTTGGTGTGTGCTCTAAATGTTATGGCCGTGATTTGGCGCGTGGTCATCAAGTCAATATTGGTGAAGCGGTCGGTGTGATGGCGGCACAATCCATTGGTGAGCCTGGTACTCAGCTCACCATGCGTACCTTCCATATCGGTGGTGCGGCGAGCCGAGCTTCGGCGATTAGCAATGTGACGGTGCGTAATGATGGTACGGTGCGTTTGCACAACATCAAAACGGTTAAACACACTAACGGTAACTTGGTTGCGGTCTCGCGCTCTGGTGAAGTTGGCGTGGCCGATAGTCGTGGTCGTGAGCGTGAGCGTTATAAGTTGCCTTACGGTGCGGTGATCACGGTGAAAGATGGCCAAGAAATCAAGGCTAATCAAATCGTAGCCAACTGGGATCCACATACTCATCCCATTATTACCGAAGTAGCGGGTCTGGTGAAATTCGTTCACATGGATGAAGGTATCACCGTTCGTCATCAAACTGACGAGCAAACAGGCTTAACCAACATCGAAATTATTGATCCTAAAGATCGTCCAGCCGCAGGTAAAGACTTACGTCCAGCCATTGCCTTGGTCGATAAAAACGACAATTACATTCGTTTGGAAGGTACAGATCAACCCGTGCAATACTTCTTGCCAGCCTTAGCGATTACAGGTTTGCAAGATGGTGCAGCGGTGGGTGTCGGTGACGTAATCGGTCGTATTCCGCAAGAATCGTCGAAAACGCGTGACATCACGGGTGGCTTGCCGCGTGTTGCTGACTTATTTGAAGCGCGTAAGCCGAAAGAACATGCCATTCTTGCAGAGAAGAGCGGTGTCGTCACTTTCGGTAAAGAAACCAAAGGTAAACATCGTTTGATTATCACGCCAGATGATGGTGCGGAAATCTACGAAGAGCTGATCCCTAAATGGCGACAAATCAACGTCTTTGAAGGTGAACGTGTGGCGCGTGGTGAAGTCATTTCTGACGGCCCACAAAACCCACATGACATCTTGCGCTTAAAAGGCGATACCGCATTGGCGACTTATATCGTTAATGAAGTACAAGACGTTTACCGTTTGCAAGGCGTTAAAATCAACGATAAGCACATTGAAGTGATTATTCGTCAAATGTTGCGGAAAGTGGATATTACTGAAGGTGGTGACACAGGCTTCATTAAAGGCGAACAAGGCGAATATGCACGTGTCGTTGAAGAAAACGAAGTCTTAGAACAACGTGGTGAAATGCCTGCACGTTTTGAACGTATCCTTATGGGTATTACCAAAGCGTCGTTGGCAACTGACTCCTTCATCTCTGCCGCATCGTTCCAAGAAACGACACGGGTGTTGACGGAAGCCGCAGTGACAGGCAGAGAAGATGACTTGCGTGGTTTAAAAGAAAACGTTGTGGTTGGTCGTTTGATTCCCGCAGGTACTGGTTTTGCCTATCATGCCGAGCGTCGTCGTCTGCGCTTAGAAGCCTTATTACCGAAACCAGCCAAAGTTGTTGAGTTGGATTCGGAAGTCAGTGCCGATGAGATGGCGAAAGAAGCCGCAGCACAAGCCTTGTCAGATATGTTGAACTTTGAGTAAAAGTTTTCTATAGCCGACTTAAATGGTTCTGTCATTTAAGTCAGATATAGCCAAAAGCCCCATGTATGCAAATACATGGGGCTTTTTTGTTGATTAATGTTAATCCACCTTCGGGCTTATCTTGACTACTATGCAAGCTATCCCTAGAATAATCATCCCTCAAAAAAGCGTTTGTGTTTCTGAGGTTTTGTTTTATTAACGGGAGAGAGTGCCAATATGGCAACAACTAATCAACTTATTCGTAAAGGGCGTTCAACCCTCGTCGAAAAATCCAAGGTTCCAGCCTTGCAAGCGTGTCCACAACGCCGTGGTGTTTGTACCCGCGTTTACACCACAACCCCTAAAAAGCCAAACTCCGCCTTGCGTAAAGTTTGTCGTGTGCGTTTGACTTCGGGTTTTGAAGTGTCTTCGTACATCGGTGGTGAAGGCCATAACTTGCAAGAGCATAGTGTGGTGCTTATCCGTGGTGGTCGTGTTAAAGACTTACCTGGTGTGCGTTACCATACCGTTCGTGGTTCGTTAGACTGTGCTGGCGTAAAAAATCGTAAGCAAAGCCGTTCTAAATACGGTGCAAAACGTCCAAAGACTAAATAACTTATAGCTTATAGTTAGTTATTGTTAGTCGTTTGAGATGTAAGTAAGGCTGGACTTCAGTTCCAGATATCCCTGAAGAAAGTTAAAGGTTTTAGATATGCCAAGAAGACGCGTCGTAGCAGCCAGAGAAATTCTGCCTGATCCAAAATTCGGAAGCCAAACGGTTGCCAAATTCATTAACCACGTCATGGACAGTGGTAAAAAATCCGTTGCCGAAGGTATCGTTTACGGTGCCTTAGAGCGTGTAGCGCAAAAAGGCAAACCAGATCCCGTGCGTTTCTTTGAAGACACATTGGAAAAAGTTCGCCCAATGGTGGAAGTAAAAGCACGTCGTGTTGGCGGTGCAACTTACCAAGTGCCTATGGAAGTACGTCCCTCCCGTCGTACTGCCTTAGCCATGCGTTGGTTGGTTGACTGTGCAGCAAAACGTAGTGAAAAAACCATGGCTTTGCGTTTGGCGGGTGAGTTGTTAGATGCTTACGACGGCAAAGGCGCAGCAATTAAGAAGCGTGAAGATGTTCATCGTATGGCTGAAGCTAACAAAGCGTTCTCCCATTACCGTTTCTAAAATGCAGGGCTTGGGTATTACCCTATCTAAGCCCTCAAGCGAATAAGAGGACATTATCATGTCGAGAGTTACGCCACTTGAGAACTACCGTAATATCGGTATTAGTGCTCATATTGATGCGGGTAAAACGACGACTACTGAGCGCGTGTTGTATTACACAGGCGTGAGTCACAAAATTGGTGAAGTTCATGAAGGCGCTGCCGTTATGGACTGGATGGAGCAAGAGCAAGAGCGCGGTATTACTATTACCTCTGCTGCAACGACTTGTTTCTGGTCAGGTATGGCCAATAACTTTGCTAAGCATCGTATTAATATCATTGATACACCGGGTCACGTTGACTTCACCATTGAAGTAGAGCGTTCGATGCGTGTGCTTGATGGCGCGTGTATGGTTTACTGTGCAGTTGGTGGTGTCCAGCCTCAATCCGAAACTGTATGGCGTCAGGCCAACAAATACAAAGTGCCGCGTATTGCCTTCGTAAATAAAATGGATCGTACAGGTGCTAACTTCTTCCGTGCCGTTGAGCAGATGAAGACGCGTCTAGGTGCAAATCCAGTGCCAGTAGCGATTCCGATTGGCGAAGAAGAGCATTTTGAAGGTATTGTTGACTTAGTTAAGATGAAAGCCATCATCTGGGACGAAGAGTCACAAGGCATGAAGTTTGAGTACGGCGAAATTCCTGCTCATTTGGTTGCTACTGCCAATGAGTGGCGCGAAAAAATGGTTGAAGCCGCTGCTGAATCATCCGAAGAGTTGATGAACCAGTATTTGGAAAACGGCGAATTAAGCGAAGACCAAATATACGAAGGCTTACGTACTCGTACTATCGCGTGTGAAATCCAACCGATGCTTTGTGGTTCGGCTTTTAAGAATAAAGGTGTTCAAGCGATGCTTGATGCTGTGATTCGTTATTTGCCAGCGCCAGGTGATGTTCAAGCAATCAAAGGTATTCTTGACGACAAAGATGAA
>JBKJUH010000364.1:0-9095 GCA_046590075.1 Agitococcus sp. | reverse complement strand
GGCGATGTTAGTGACCCTCGTTGCTTGTATTTTAGCAGTGATGGCAGGCACAGGTTTTGTCGGTTTTTTCAAATTAGTGATTAACGATGGCGTAATTGTTAGCCCGATTATGATTCTGTCGATGGCGTTTGCCGATGGTATTCATATTGTCGTCAATTGGATTCAAGCCATACATACGGGCAAAGACAAACGCGCGGCGATGGTGGAAAGTCTCAGTGCCAATATCGGTGCCATGACCGTGACTACCTTAATGACTGCGATTGGCTTTTTAACCTTGCATTTTAACGACTCACCGCCTTTTCAAGCCATTGGTTATATTGTTTCCGCTGGGGTGATATTTGCCTTGTTCCTCACGTTATTTTTTACCGCACCGCTATTAATTTTATTACCGGGAAAACCACCGCAAAAAATCTCACCGTTAATGCGTGAAGACTCGCCCTTAGTCAGTCGTTTTGCCGACTTTGTCATTCACAATCACAAGGCAATTATGGTGGTGATGGCGGTGTTTGCCTTAAGTTTGATGGCGTTTATTCCGCGTAATCAAGTGAATGATGACATTGTTAAATACTACACGCCCGATACAACCTTTCGTAAAGACATGGAGTTTGTCAATGCCCATTTAACAGGCATTGGCGAGTTGAATTACTCCTTACCTGCGGGTGGAGCCGACCAAATTGCTGACCCTGCTTATCTGCAAAAAGTTGAAGCTTATAGCCAATGGTTAAAGCAACAACACGGTGTTACACAGGTCAATTCAATTGCCGATATTGTCAAACGTGTCAACCAAGTCATGCACAACAACGACCCTGCGTTTTATCGTATTCCTAATAACAGGGAAGAAATAGCTCAGTATTTATTGCAATACGAGTTGTCGTTGCCGTTTGGTATGGACTTGAACTATTTGATTCGTTTTGACCGTTCCGAAAGCCGTGTCCGAGTGTCTGTGGGTACGTCCAGCGGCCAAAAAATTATTGCGATAGATAACGCCGCACAAGCATGGTTAGTCAGCAACACATCCGAAGCCATGCACGTTCGCGGTAGTTCCTTATCGTTGATGTTTGCCAACATTGGCGAGCGTTCTATCAACAATATGTTTGGCGGTATGTTGGGCTCTTTGGTTGCTGAATCGTTGTTTGTGATGTTGGCGTTTGGCGCCTTCCGTTTAGGTTTCGCCAGTTTTATTGGCAACATCGTGCCGATAGGTATGGCCTTTGGCGTGTGGGGCATTCTTAACGGCAATATTGATGTTGGTTTAACGGTGGTCTTAGGCATTTCATTTAGTGTCGTGGTTGATGACACCATTCACTTTATTTCTAAATATGAACGCGCACGCAGCATGGCTATGTCTGCCGAAGATGCTGTGCGCTATGCCTTTAGCCATGTCGGATTTGCCCTCTTAGCCACAACTTTAGTCTTGGGTTTAGGTTATGCGTGGTTAGCAAACTCGGCCATTCAAATCACCGTTAATACTGCCATTGTCACAACCATTACCATCACTTTGGCTCTATTGACCGATTTGTTTTTATTACCTGCGCTGTTTTTAATGTTAGATAAACGCAAGATGTCGGCTTAACGGCTAAGTTCCCTCTACCTGTGGGCTAGCGTATGCACACAGATTTATTGGGTTGAACTCCAGTCAATCTGTATTGGTTTTGGCGGAATAATTGCATTTTCAAAATACATGACATTGTCGTCTAGCGTCTCTTGACCTAAACTATGCGCCTCCGCCCATAACGCCAAAGAAATACCAAAACTGCGATTTGCTTACTCCGTGCCACGTTCCACAAATGCCACCACATCATCCAGCACTGGCGCCAAATGACGCAATGGCCGCGCCAACGCGCCAATCAAAGTGACATGCGTAATATCAGGATATTGAATGACTTGCACCGACACATGTTGCGCTTGTAATGCCTTAGACAAACCAACGGTATTACGCACTGGATTAACGACAGTATCAGCAGCACCCGTCAATAACAGCGCTGGTGGCGCCTCAGCAGTAGCATGGGCAAGGGGTTGCGAATCGGCTGGAGTATTCGGAAACCAGAACGTCGGTTTGATATCTTCAACATCAATCGGTAAAAAATCGTACGGCCCCGCCAAACCAATCCAGCCTTTCAAAATCGCAGGTGAAGTATCAAATTTCGCTAGCCAGCGTTTATCTAATGCCACCATTGCCGCATTATAAGCACCAGCACTATGCCCCATCACAAACAGTCGCTTGGCATCACCGCCGTAAGCATTAATATGCTTTGCCGTCCATGCCACCGCCTGCGCGGAATCTTCAACAAAGGACGGATAACGCACTTGCGGATAAACTCTATAATCGGCAATCACCGCCATAATGCCGCGTGCGGCCAACGCTTCGCCAACAAACTTATAGCTCTGGCGGTCGCCACTATTCCAGCGGCCACCATAAAAAAATACCACCACAGCTGGCTTGCTAACACCGTGACGCGTCGGCCGATAAATATCCAGTTGCTGACGCGGGTCTTGGCCGTAGGCGACATTTTCCGTTAGCTGATAACTGGAGCTTGGCGTCAGCGCGTTCAGTGCCGTTAACGGTGAACAGGCGATCAAGCCACCGATTGTCGTTAACGCCAGAATGCCTATTAAAATGAAACGCAACACGATAATTTTCCTTTAAAACACAATGATAGTATTAGGCAACATCAACAATCACTCACCCATACTGATAATTTTGGTGAATAAACTCACCGCCAACTGTTTACCCATTCGCCGCCCCTTTTATCATCGCCCCAACAATGCATTTGATTAGTCGTACTATCAACCAATTTATCACTCGTTCTCGCTAATTTTTATGGCATTGGTGCGGATTCTTATGAGCCGCAAAACTCTCAAATCAATGCGGCACGTCGTTATGCCCAAGCCACAGGCGTAGAAGTGATTTTGAATGATAATACTTTAGAAGGCAGTAACAACCCGTATATTTCAATGATGATGGAAAAACCAATTGCCATTCAATGCTCACAAAATAATCAAAATTTACGACAAAGTGCTGGCCAAACCATTTCAGCTATTTCTAAACAAACAGTTGTGTGTACAATCCACCTCTGATAGAAACAATAAAAAATCCCACAGCAATAGGACTCGCTATGCGTAAGGTATCATTTTCGTGGAAAAGCGATTGGTTCATTGGCCTTGTTATTACAGGTTTTATGGCTGCCATTTCATCCTCCGCTATCATTGAAAATTTAGAACGTAATGCTTACGATGTTGGCGCGCGTTCTAGCCAGCATAATGCTGGCGATAAAATCGCGGTGATTGCTATTGACGATGAAAGTATTAGCAATATTGGACGTTGGCCGTGGCCGCGTAGTTATTTGGCACAAATGGTCACCGCATTAAATCAAGGTGGCGCAAAAGCGGTCGGTTTACCCATTTTTTTATCCGAACCTCAGCTTGACCCTGGCTTACAATCCATCCGTGAACTCAGCGAATTTTATAATCAACAATTAGCTCCGCTTGCCGATAATGCCGCGATTGGCGAATTAGGCATGAAGCTCGCTGAAGCAGAATCAAACCTCAATACCGACCAACAACTTGCCGACAGCATGGCTGCATCTAAAAATGTCGTCTTGCCTATGCAGTTTGTGTTGGGTCAAATGCAAGGCCACCCCGATGGTGAACTGCCTGCCTATGTCACACGCAATCAAATTCAGACCAGCAATATCAAAGACAATATTGATGCGGTTAGTCTAGGCATGACTCCGCCCGATACCTCACAAGCCGTACCGCCCATTGCTTTATTAGGTGAAAACGCCGCGTTATTAGGCCATTTAAGTATCAATCCCGATATTGACGGTGGTATTCGTGCCGAACCGTTATTAGTCAATTACGATGGTGCTTATTATCCTTCGTTGTCGTTAATGTTGGCCGCCAAAAGTCTCAATTTAACGGCTGCTGATATTAAATTGAATCTGGGCGAAAGTGTGCAATTAGGCAAACTCAAGATTAAAACGGATGAATTTTCGCAAATGCGGACGTTTTATTATGGTGATGTTGACGACAACTCCGCCTTTCGTGTTGATTCTTTTTATGATGTCGTCAGTGGCAAAATTCCCGTTAGTAAATACAAAGATAAAATAGTGATTATTGGCCCGACCGCGTATGGCTTAGGCTCACCACAAGTCACGCCTATTTCACCCGCCATGGAACCTGTATTGATTTTGGCACATAACGTCGCCAGCATTTTGAATCAAAACTTCTTTTTAGTGCCTGAGTGGAGTGCGTTGTTACGTTGGGGTTTGTTTGCCCTTGCTGCCGCTTACTTAATGCTGTTACTGCCTAAATTGGCTGCTCGTCATGCGGTATTAGCCTCTGCAACATTGGTGATAGCTATTTTTATTGCTCATTTTGTGTTGATGACTAGCTCAGGCATTTGGGTGCCGTTGATGTTGCCGATTGCCTTAATTGTTGTTGGCCACATTTTGTTAACCACTAAACATTATTTAATTACCGAAAAAGCCCGTTTCCGCTCCGACGAAAAATCGGCCGAATCGAATCGGATGTTGGGTTTGGCCTTACAACAACAAGGCCAATTAGACATGGCGTTCGAGAAGTTTCGTCAATGTCCGCGTGACGAGTCGTTGTCCGACGTGATGTACAACTTAGCCTTAGACTACGAGCGTAAGCGTCAGTTTAATAAAGCTATTTCCGTGTATCAGTGCATTTTCGACTACAATCCAGACTTCCGCGACTTAAAAGTTAAACTTGCCCGCGCGCAAAAACTCGAAGAAACGGTGATTTTAGGCGGTAGCAGTAGCAACGCTAGCAATTCCACCATGATTTTAGACCCAACAAGTAACGAAAAACCGATGCTTGGCCGTTACCAAGTGGAAAAAGAACTGGGTAAAGGCGCAATGGGTGTGGTGTATTTGGGTAAAGACCCAAAAATCAATCGTGTGGTGGCTATTAAAACCATGGCACTGAAAGAAGAGTTTGAAGCCGACGAACTGGAAGAAGTCAAAGAGCGTTTCTTCCGTGAAGCCGAAACCGCAGGACGGTTAAATCATCCCAACATCGTGACTATTTATGATGCTGGCGAAGAACATGACTTGGCTTATATCGCCATGGAGTTCCTCAAAGGCCATGACTTAGCACGTTATACCAAACCCGACACCTTATTGCCTGTGCCCAAAGTCATTAATATCATTCATAAATCGGCGTTGGCGTTGGACTATGCGCACGAATTTAATATCGTTCATCGTGATATTAAACCCGCTAACATCATGTACAACCCTGACAATAGTGAAGTTAAAATTACCGACTTTGGTATTGCCCGTATTACCGACTCCAGTAAAACCAAAACAGGCACCGTTTTAGGTACGCCAACCTATATGTCACCTGAGCAGTTGGCAGGTAAAAAAGTGGATGGCCGTTCTGACTTGTATAGTTTGGGAGTGATGTTTTATCAAATGTTGGCAGGTGTGCCGCCCTTCAAAGCGGACTCAATGGCCGCCTTAATGTACAAAATCACCAACGAACCGCATCCATCTTTATTTAGTAAACGCCCTGAACTAGAAGAACAACTCCCCTGTATGGCTGCTGTCATTGATAAAGCGTTGGCAAAAAATGCCGATGACCGTTATCAAACAGGTCGAGAGTTTGCTCGTGCTATTAAGAACTGTATTGAATCTTGCAGTCCGCAATAGCACTGAGATCAGAATAGGTTTGTTGTCAGCTCATAGATAGGATGACATGGGTTATTTTACCAACAATGACTGACGGCAAACTGAAGACAAACAGGAACGGAGCGTGCCTTGAATAAAACAACAATCATTGGGCAGACTGATACAGGCAAAACACGAACCAGCAATGAAGATTGCATTCTTTGTTTACCTGAATTAGGCATAGCCCTTTTGGCGGACGGTATGGGTGGCCATAGTGCAGGCGAAGTGGCCAGTCGTACGGCTGTCGATACTGCCAGTGCCATTTTGAAACAAACAACCCGCGGCATATCGCCCCATGAACGTTTAGAATCGGCGTTTCAAGCCGCACACTCGGTGATTAGAGAAAAAGCGCGACAATCCATTCGCTGTCGAGGCATGGGTACGACTTTTGTCGCTGCGTTGATCGAAAGTGGGTATTTACATCATGCTCATGTCGGCGATTCACGTTTGTATTTATTGCGCGAAGAAAAGCTAACCGCACTCACGCGAGACCACTCTCTACTGCAAGAGTTTGTCGATCAAGGGTTTTATACGCGTGAAGAAGCCTTAGAAAAAGTATCACGCAATATTTTAACGCGTGCTTTAGGCTTAGAGCCGCACATTGTTATTGATTATGACTATATTAAAATCAACAAAGGCGACCGCTTCTTAATGTGTAGTGATGGTCTCTACGATATGCTTTCAGAAGATGAAATTGCCTCATTATTAGGTCGCTCACATGATGTCGATGGTATTGCTTTGGATATGTTAGAGCTAGCAAATGCCCGTAAAAGCACAGATAATGTCTCCGTAATTGTCATTGCAGGTTTTTAGGTTTTGTTATGTATAAAATTTCCGCTTTAGTATTAGTTGTTGCCTCGTTAAATATGTCGATGAGTTATGCTGCCGATATTGTCATTGAAGAAAAATCGCTGAGTGCGCCCACTCAAGTCAAAGCATTACCTTCCAGCCAACCGTTACAAAGCCAAGCTATTAGCACCGACAGCTCACCGTCGATGCAATGGCAAATTTATCAACAAGTGCAACAACTGCAACAAGAAGTGCGCGATTTACGCGGTCAGCTCGAAGTACAAGGCAACATCATCGAGCGTATGAAGCAAGATGCACGCAGCCGTTATTTAGACCTTGACCAACGTATTACTCAACTGAAAAATACGCCCCCTGTCGTTGTTGATGCAGTAACAACACCTGCAACCATCGTTACGCCCCCCGTCGTTACCGCGACGGATACACCACCCGTCGTTGCTCCGAACCCCGATGAAGAAAAACGCGCCTATTTTGCCGCTTACGAAGTCTTCAAAACGGGAGGGCCGAATAAAGCCATCAACCCGATGCGTAACTTTATTAAAAACTATCCCCATAGCACCTTCACTCCTAGTGCCTATTATTGGTTAGGTGAGTTTTACCTAGCTGCCAGCCCTGCCGATGTTGCTAATGCCAAAAAGAGCTTCAAAATTGTCACTGAGCAATATGCCGATAGCCCTAAAGCCGCCGCCGCTTTATTAAAGTTAGGTAGCTTTGCTGATGTTGACGGAAAAACCCAAGAAGCCATTAAATATATGTTGCTGATTGTTAAAAGCTTTCCGAATACCCCCGAAGCCAATGCCGCTAAAAGTTATTTAAGCGCGCAAAATGTGCCTATTCCTGCCGAAAAAGCTAAGCCTAAAACCGACACCAGCAAAGCCAAAACAACGACTACGGTTAAAGAAAAGTCGGCAACAGACGATAAAGCTAAAGCCAAATCAACGGACAAAGTGATAAAGCCGTGATTTAGGGGCTAGATCATCGGATAGGGGTTAATAAAATTGAGCTTTGGTTTGATGTTTGTGGGAACGACTACCCTTGCGCAATTGAAGGGCAATCTGATTATTTTTTATTCACTTCGCCGTAAAACCTCGCCTCTTCAGGGCGAGGATGTAAGGCGGTGACACGAAAGCTCCCCTTAAAGGGAGCTTGCCTAGTGTCACTTACAGAATAGGATTTTGAAAAGTATTTGTTTTAACAAAAAGCAACGCTTAAACTTCATCGCATGAAAACGCTTAAATTACGCATAAAAGACAAGCATAGCAAGGTGCTAAATCAGTTGGCATCGGAGGTCAATTTTGTCTGGAATTACGCTAATGATTTGTGTTTTAAGCACTTACAACGGACAGGCAACTTCTTTTCAGCCTTTGACATCGCAAAATATACAGCAGGTGCTTCAAAAGAATTAAATCTACATAGTCAAAGTATTCAAGCCATTACCGAAGAGCTGATTTTAAGACGCAAACAATTCAAAAAAGCCAAACTCAAATGGCGTGTATCGAATCCCAAATCGGCTAAAAAATCACTGGGCTGGATACCGTTCAAAAAACAGCGATTAAATACCAAAATGGACAAGTCAAATACGGCAATCAATGGTTCGGCTTGTGGGATAGCTACACTATTGCCAAATACCACGTCAAAACAGGTGCGTTTGTACAGGATAGTCGTGGGCGTTGGTATGTTTGCTTAGTGGTTGATCATGCCGAAACGATAGCATCCAAAGGCGCAGAATCGGTGGGTATCGATTTAGGCTTAAAAGATTTTGCCACCTTGTCCAATGGTGAAAAGATTGAAGCACAACGCACCTACCGAAAATACGAAGAAAAGCTAGGCATTGCCCAACGTGCAAGACATAAAAAGCGTGTCAAAGCGATTCACGCCACAATTAAACAGATCAGAAATAATCACTTACACCAAGAAAGCACAACATTAGTTCAACAGTATGCAGCAGTATTCGTAGGCAACGTGAGTGCGAAAGGCTTAGCAAAAACCAAACTGGCTAAATCAGTATTGGATGCAGGCTGGACGATGTTCCGAACCATGCTCAAGTACAAATGCGAGAACGCAGGCGTATGGTTCGCTGAGGTCAACGAAAGCTATACCACCCAAACTTGCTCGTGTCGCGGCTCACGCCAAAACAGTCCGAAAGGTAGAGCAGGTCTTGGAATAAGAGAATGGACTTGTCAGAGTTGCGGTACAACTCATGACCGCGACGTAAACGCCGCCAAGAACATTCTCGCGCTCGGGCATGAGCGTCTCGCAGGAGGAATCCCCTTGCTTTAGCTAGGAGAGGATGTCAATAGCTTAATTTTACGCGAGCCATTTGACTATACTATTTGGCAGCAAAAACTATGGCTAAATCAATTGGTGGAGCAAATTAGCAGTGCAGCTATGTCGCATCGCAAAATGACAAAAGAGAATAGTAGTCATTAATTAAAGCTAATTATTGGCTAATACATCGAGGGTTTTGTGCCTCTGCGCTTCGTATCATGCTGAAAGTCGTTGTTTTGATTTTTCTGAGACTATGCCATCATTTGAAAGCGTCAAATTATGTCGCAATCAGAATGAAGATTGGTTGATTATCTGCAAAGTTCCAAT
>JBKJUH010000260.1:0-2755 GCA_046590075.1 Agitococcus sp. | reverse complement strand
ATTCCCTTAGCCCTTAAAGCATCGTCTCTGTGCGTTTGGTGGCGTTTTCTGCTTGTTGGAAACAACAGTTATTTTTCACACTAAATACCAAAGCAATTGTTTCTGACTCTGAAATATATCGTATCCAGTAACAGAACTATTTAGAGCATCGAAGAACAAGTCGTGATTTCTTAATGTTCGCTGTTTAGTGGCATAAAAAAAATAGAAAATTACACACATTGAGCCAGAGGCGAAATAGGGGGAAAATGAGTTTCCCCCATGTGTTTCTTTATTTATTTACTTTATATAGTTTATAGGTGTCGAAAAAACGTTATAAAACATAGTGTTACAACGACATGTAGGGACAAAAAGCGGGTGAAGTAGGGACAAAAAGCGGGTGAAGTAGGGACAATATTTTGATGTGTCCTTTTTGGTGCTTGATTTAGGGAGAAAAACCGTTTTTAATAGGGACGCATAAAAAAAATGTCCTTTTGACGTGTGCGAAATCAACCGAATAAATGTGTTTTCTAGGATGTTTAAAATACGATTATGGTTAACTAGGGACAAAAAGCGGGTCAAAAAGCTAAAATAAAGAAGGGTCAAAATTTAAAAGCGTCCCTTGTTATAATGGAATATTGTGACCTGTGTATACAACTAACTTTTTTATGGATTTTTGAGAGGGTTTCATGCGTGCGAGCAAAGAAGGAACATTAGTCGTTAGAAAGCATAATGAGTTGATTGAGGCAAAGTATAAGCTCTCGCTCAATGAGCAACGATTAATCCTCAATCTCATAACAATTATTAGTCCTGATGATGATGATTTTGCTGACTATGTTATTCGAGCATCTGACGTTGCAGAAATGTTTGGTGTTCATGACAAAGATTTCTATGTAAAGCTACAAGATGCAGTAAGAACCTTGATGACAAGAACGATTGATATATCAAAAGATGATGTTGTCGAGTTGGTTCACTGGTTCTCAAATATCCGCTATGTAAAAGGCTCAGGAAAAATTAGTGTTCGTTTTGATAAAGCATTGAGGCCATATCTACTTCAATTGAAGGATCACTTTACTCAATATCAAATAGGCGCAATTGCCCAGTTTAAATCGTCGTACTCTGTTCGCTTCTACGAACTGCTCAAAGTGAAGGAATTTCAAGGGAAAGGCGGCCAGTTTTATCGGGTGTTTTCTATTGAAGATATTCGTAAGTACATGCAATTGGAAAAGGCTGAATACAGCGTCTTTCAAGACTTAAAAAAGCGTGTCATCGCTCCAGCGCTGAAAGAGATTGACGAACATTCTGATCTTGGGATTATTCAAGTTGATTACATTAAAAAAGGAAAATCAATTGCGGAGGTAAAAATTACAGTTGAACCAAAAAAACAGATAGTGCTGGATTTAGGTGTATCAACCGTTGATGAAAAAGATCCGAATGATGCTTCAAAAACTCTTATGACGTTCGGTGTCACTGAAGATACGGCGATTAAGTGGGTAAGAAAATTTGGGGCAGGCAAAGTGCTACGCAATGTGGCGTATACGCTGGCCATGCAACAATCAGGGGAAGTAAAAAATCCTATCGCCTATCTTGCAAAGTGCATTGAGCTAGATGCAGGAAAAAGTTGGGAAGAAGAGCAGCGTAAACGCGAAGAAAAACCCAAAAATACTATTAAAAATGAACAGCACAAAGAACAAGAGGAGTCACGTAACAATCGTATGCAAGAAAACATTTTAGCATTAGAAAAATTTTGGTCCATCAGTGAAATAACACAAGACGCAATGCGCGATATTTTCTTCACACAACGAAGTGATGCCCTGAAAAAAATCTGGAAAGAAGAAGTTAAAAAAGGAAACAAACCAGAAAATAGAGCGGTGTTTCGGCACGACTTCGTTGAGTTTATAAAAACAGAAAATATATTATAAGCTGATGTTACGCAGTCACATTTGGGGTTTGGGGAGCAACGGAACAGGAAATGCACTTAAGGAATTTACCAGCGATAATCAGTGCCATTTTCCCACGCCTCGACCTCAATATGACAGTGCCGCATATCGGCTTCACTGCTAATAGTAATATTATTCAATAAGGCATTGACCATCTCATCTACTGACGCTACTCGAAAAAAACAAAACAAAAACCCGACCATTATTCAAACGGATGATCCAGCCCAAAAAAAAGAATTAACGCTAGTACACGCAAAAACAGACGATCGCCTTGACCATTTCTTGGCTTTGCCCACTGAAGATCAGGAGCCATTACGCAAGATGTTTGGCGATAGCCTCAGCTCACCACTCAAAGAAATGTGGAATAAGAATCGCCAAACGAATAACCCAACCACAGAACTTAAACCGATTTTTATTGCACCTTTTATAGAAATGCTCCAATTATGTGAATCATTGAAAGAGACCATCTAAATCAAGCACGTTAGGGAGTGTATAAAGTACTGGCTATTGGTGCATATGAGGACGGATTTCGGGTTCATTGGCATGGGCTAAAATTATAGGCTGTTGCGGAAAATACGCAGGGGAGGGTGGCTAGTTGTAGCGGCTTGCATTTGAAAACGCTCAGGACTGCATTAGACGCGATTTGCGGCCAGCATTAAGTACAGTTGCAGCTTTCGGTACTCACACTCAGACGAACCCACATCGGTTCGGCTAAGTTGGTTTCACGTGGTACTTGCTCCTTCGCTCAGTTCATTCGTGCCATCATGGCAGCCATCATAACGCACTTTAGCTCAGCGTCTGATTTGATGTTGCAATGATCAGTGGTGAATCATCAAGGC
>JBKJUH010000146.1:0-13500 GCA_046590075.1 Agitococcus sp. | reverse complement strand
GGTGTAATCGACTTAAAGAAATTACACCTGCATTAACGTCTGTGTTGCAAAAACGCGCGATTTTACGCAAAAAATCGCCAAAAAAGCTGCATTTATTCTTTTTAGACTCAACTGCTGTATATGTTTGTTATAGCTATCCTGACAACAGTTCACCTTGGTCGATGGGTATTCCTCGCCTACGTTTTCCTAAAGATGCACCGAGTCGCTCAACCTTAAAATTGGAAGAAGCCTTTCATTATTATTTAGATGAAGCGAGTCAACACGAATGGCTACGCGAAGGCATGACAGGCGTGGACTTAGGCGCAGCCCCTGGTGGTTGGACGTGGCAATTAGTACATAAAGGCTTACAAGTGATTGCGATTGATAATGGCGCAATGGATAAAGCGTTAATGCAAACAGGTCAAGTTGAACACTTAAAAGTAGATGGCTTTAAATATCGCCCCGAACGTAAAGTCAATTGGTTGGTCTGCGACATGATTGAAAGCCCTGCTCGTGTGGCCACCACCATTGCCAGTTGGATTGCTGATGGTGCGGCTGAACGGGCGATTTTTAATCTAAAATTGCCAATGAAGCGGCGTTTTGAAGAACTGCAACATTGCCAAGAATTGATGGAAGATATTCTTAGGGACAAACGTGTGCATTATCAATTGGCGTTTAAGCAGTTATATCATGACAGGGAAGAAGTGACGGGTTATTTGTATCGGTGTTGATTATTTGGGCGAATTTTTATTCGCCCCTACAACACGAATCTAAACAGGATTAGCAATATCGACAAACACATGCTCAATGCCTAATTTTTCTGCCAAAAACTCCCCCACCGCTTGCACACCATAACGCTCAGTTGCATGATGACCTGCGGCAAAATAATGAATCCCTGTCTCTCTTGCCGTATGAACAGTCGGCTCAGAAATCTCACCGCTTAAATAGGCATCACAGCCCATAATCACTGCTTGTTCAATAAAACCTTGTGCCGCGCCCGTACAAAAACCAATGGTTTTAAGGTATGGCTTCGCTCCTGCAATGTGAATTGGCTTTTGACCCAAAACACGCTCGCATAAAGCACTAAAATCCTCTGCCGACATCGGCTCATCTAGCACAATGATATTGCCTACTTGTTTAGGATTTTCAGGATACAACGGTTCTACAATGCCCAATCCAAGCCTTTTGGCTAATTGCACGTTATTGCCTAATTCATGGTGAGCATCCAACGGCAAATGATACGCCAACAAAGAAATATCATTCATTAATAAGGCTTTCAGTCGATTTTTTTTCATCCCCACGACACAGGCATTTTCACCTTTCCAAAAATAACCATGATGCACCAAAATCGCATCGGCTTGTAAAGCAATGGCCGCGTCAATTAATGCCTGACTGGCAGTGACTCCCGTCACCAATCGTTGAATAGATTGTTTGCCTTGTACTTGCAAACCATTAGGGCAATAATCATTAAATAAATGCGGTTTAAGCGTTGCGTGTAACAATTCGACAACCTGTAGTAACGAAGCCATTATTTTTTCCTGACCGTATTAAAATTAACGTTTCACGTATCTATCTTATCCCAATCTCCATATAAGCAGGACTGATTTATGTCGCACCGTAGTCATGTATCAAACCTTATTATTGCCATTAGTTTAATCTCTTTAGTAGGCTGTCAACCGAAAGAACAAGCCGAACAACAAAGCACGCATCCCAATGTCACTATCAGTCAAGAGCAACCATTAACCATTCAGGGCAATGCCAATGGTGTGGTGTCTTACGCGCCTGCGGTCAAAGCGGCTGCCCCTGCGGTTGTCAATATATTCACCACGGAAATCATTAAACATAATACGCATCCGATGATGAATGACCCGATGTTTCGTCGTTTTTTTGAATTTCATGGCATGAACCCTCAAGAATCACAGCCGCGTTCGGGTTTGGGTTCGGGGGTAATTGTCTCCAAAGAAGGTTATGTGTTAACCAATAATCACGTGGTTGGTAAAGCCAATGAAATTATTGTCGCGCTCAACGATGGCCGCAAAGCCAAAGCCAAAGTAATTGGCACCGACCCCGACAGCGACTTAGCTATTATCAAAATCGACTTAACAGACTTACCCACCCTGCCCTTCAAAACCACACCTACTGAAGTAGGGGATGTCGTATTAGCTATTGGCAATCCTTTTGGTGTTGGCCAAACAGTCACGCAAGGTATTGTCTCGGCATTAGGTCGAAACGGCTTAGGCATTAATACTTTTGAGGATTTTATTCAAACTGATGCCGCGATTAACCCTGGTAATTCGGGCGGCGCACTCATTGATGTCGCAGGTAATTTAGTCGGCATTAATACGGCTATTTATTCGCGTTCGGGTGGTTCGATGGGCATTGGTTTTGCTATTCCAAGCAAGCTGGCGCAAGCGGTGATGATGGATATTATTGATCATGGCCAAGTGGTGCGTGGTTGGTTAGGCGTTGAGATGAGGCAAGTCAATCAAAATTTTAATGACGATGGCTCATTGAATAATAAAACCAGCGCTGGCGTACTCATTGCAGGGGTGGTTCGTGGCGGACCTGCGGCTGAAGGTGGTATTAAAGCCAATGACATTATTTTGAGCATCAACGGTTCAAAAATTAACACTGATACCGATTTAGTAAAAATCGTGGCTGGCACGCAACCCAACACCGCCATTAATGTTGTTGTCAAACGCGATAAAAAAGAAATTGAATTATCCGTAAACGTCGGCAAACGACCAAAGGCGGAACAACCAGCCATGAATGAGGAAGAACAGTAGGAGCCGTTTTAACCGCGATCATGGCTCATAAATCGCGAATAAATTCGCTCCTACGGGCACCCTTTCTTGTTACTTCAGAAAGGGAGTGCCTTCAGAAACCTACAACATCCGCAACACATCAACCAACGCCTGATTTTCTTGCGGAGTGCCTATCGTAATCCGCAAAAACTGTTCAATACGTGGCAAGTTAAAATGACGAACAATAATCGATTTTTCACGCAACTTAGCGGCAATTTGCACAGCATCTTGCTGGGGATGACGCGCAAAAATAAAGTTCGCCGCTGACGGCAACACTTCAAAACCCAAAGCACTTAATTGCTCGGCTAATAACTCACGACTATTAATAATGGCTTGGCAAGTTTGCTGAAAGTAGGCTTTATCTGCAAACGCAGCCGCGCCACCTGCAATCGCTAATTTATCCAAAGGGTAGGAGTTAAAGCTGTTTTTAACACGCTCTAAAGCCTCAATTAAATGCGCCTGCCCTACCGCCAAACCAACACGCAATCCTGCTAAGGAGCGCGATTTCGATAAGGTTTGCGTGACTAATAGTTGAGGGTATTGATTGACTAAACTAATGGCTGTTTCGCCACCAAAATCAATATAAGCCTCATCAATCACCACCACACTATCAGTGTTCGCTTGTAATAAGCGTTCGATAGCGGTTAATGGCAACAAACAGCCCGTAGGCGCATTAGGATTCGGAAAAATAATGCCACCATTGAGATGCTGATAGTCATCAACTTCAATTTGAAACTGGGCATTCAGTGGGATAGTTTGATAGTCGATTTCATATAAGCCACAATAAACTTGATAAAAACTATAAGAAATATCAGGAAGTAAAATCGGCAGTGTTTGCTTAAAAAAGCTCATAAACACATGAGCCAAGACTTCGTCCGAACCATTCCCGACAAATACTTGTGTACTATCAACGCCATAATAATCAGCAATGGCTTTTTTCAGTTGACTGGCATCAGGGTCAGGATACAAACGCAGACTATCATTAATTGCCGCGTGCATTGCCTCCAATACCTTGGGTGAAGGCGGATAGGGATTTTCGTTAGTATTGAGCTTGACCAAGTTAGCGACTTTTGGTTGCTCGCCTGGCACATACGGAACAAGCCCACGAACGACAGGACTCCAATATTGCTGACTCATGCTGTACTCTCAATCTAATAAACCAATGTTGTAGCTTGGACGTTGACTCAACTTGTCGGACTGAAGTCCGACCTACATAGCCAGAGCGATTTACACATCGCCTCTACTAAAACGGTACTCCGCTGAACGAGCATGAGCGGTTAAACTTTCGCCACGTGCTAATACCGAGGCCACACGCGCCAAGTGGTCTGCACCTTGCTGCGAGCAATAAATAATACTCGAACGCTTTTGAAAGTCATAAACCCCCAATGGCGATGAAAACCGTGCTGTTCCCGAAGTTGGCAACACATGATTTGGGCCTGCACAATAATCGCCTAAAGCTTCTGGTGTATAACGCCCCATAAAAATCGCACCTGCATGGCGAATATGTGGCAATAAGGCTTCGGGATTTTCTACCGACAATTCTAAATGCTCTGGTGCAATGCGATTGATTAACGCCAACGCTTGTTGCTCATTAGCCACATGAATCAAGGCCGCGCGATTTGCTAATGACACACGGGCAATATTCGAACGTTCTAGGGTCGGCAATAATTTGTCTAACGCTGCTTCAACCGCATCCAAATACGCACTATCTTCACTGATTAAAATGGCTTGCGCTTCTTCGTCATGTTCAGCTTGCGACATTAAATCCATCGCAATCCAATCGGGCGAAGTTTTTCCATCACAATAAATTAATATTTCCGAAGGGCCAGCAATCATGTCAATGCCAACTTGGCCAAATACCAAACGTTTAGCCGTTGCCACATAACTGTTTCCCGGGCCAACAATTTTATCAACTTTAGGGATACTTGCCGTCCCGTAAGCCAATGCCGCAATGGCTTGTGCGCCTCCAACGGTAAAAACTTTAGTCACACCCGCCAAATATGCAGCCGCTAATACCAATTGATTGACTTCGCCACGCGGTGTCGGCACACACATGATGACTTCCGCCACACCTGCAACTTTGGCAGGAATCGCATTCATCAATACCGAAGACGGATAACTGGCTTTACCTCCTGGCACATAAATGCCGACTCGGTCTAAAGGTGTAATTTGCTGGCCTAAGATTGTGCCGTCCACTTCTTGATATTGCCAAGAATTTTGCACCTGCTTTTGGTGGTAATAACGAATACGCTCGGCAGCTACGGTTAAGGCTTCGCGCTGCTCATCTCCCAAGCCTTCATAGGCGGCCAATAATTGTTCAGGGTGCAATATCAAGCCTGATATATCTGATGCGGTGACTTGATCAAAACGACGGGTGTAATCTAACACTGCACTATCACCTTGCTGTTTTACACGCACCAAGATCTCAGTTACCGTTTGCTGTAGTTGGTTATCATTCACCGACTCCCACGCTAGCAAAGTATTTAATTGTGCTTCAAAATCAGTATCTTGGGCATTTAAGCGGCGCATCGTCATAGTGTGTTTCACAAGCGTTAATCCGTATAGGCGAAGATGAAAGACAGGTGATAAGTATAAAAGCATTAAGACTTAATGAGCTGGTACTAATCTAGCACAAGCCCAAGTGCGGTTAAAAGATTAGTGAGTCTCACGATGAACAGCTTGGCTCAATTGCTGTAACAACGGTTGAATTAACTCGGCTTTGCGTTTAAAACTGGCTTTATTAACAATCAATCGTGACGATATATCCGCGATTAACTCTAAAGGTTCTAAGCCATTTTCTATTAAGGTTTTGCCTGTATCAACGACATCCACAATACGGTCTGCTAAACCCATTAACGGGGCTAACTCCATTGAGCCGTACAGTTTAATCACTTCAACCTGCTCGCCTTTTTCTGCGTAGTATTGTTTGGTCAAATTAACGAACTTAGTGGCAATGCGTAAACGCCCATGCACAGGGGGCGCATTGACTTTACCTGCCACCATCAACCGACATTTAGCAATATTCAGGTCTAAAGGCTCATATACGCCGTTTGCGCCATGTTCCATCAGCACATCTTTACCTGCGACACCAACATCGGCTGCGCCATTTTCAACATAAGTAGGCACATCGGTGGCACGAATAATGACAATTTGCACTTGCGGATGAGTGGTCGGAAAAATCAACTTCCGACTTTTTTCAGGGTCTTCCAATAACTCAATACCTGCCACTTTTAATAATGGCAGCGTGTCTTTTAAAATGCGTCCTTTCGATAAAGCTATAATCAACTGCGACATTTAAGCATTTACCCGACTAGAAAGACGTTGAATGTTCGCACCTAATAACGAGAGTTTTTCTTCCACACGCTCATAACCGCGATCAATATGATAAATACGATCAATGACCGTGTCGCCTTCGGCGGCTAACGCAGCTAAAACTAAGGACATCGACGCGCGCAAATCGGTCGCCATCACAGGTGCGCCGTCTAATTTACCCACACCACGCACAACAGCAGTATGACCATCAACTTCAATATTTGCACCCATGCGATTTAACTCAGGAACGTGCATAAAACGATTTTCAAAAATGGTTTCGTTAACGGTACTTGTGCCGTCAGAAATAGCATTGATGGCCATAAACTGTGCTTGCATATCGGTAGGAAAAGCAGGATGTGGCAAGGTACGAAAACTGACCGCCCGTGGACGTTTGCCGCGCATATCGACTTCAATCCAATCCTCACCCGTACTGACTAAAGCACCCATTTCTAAAAACTTGAGCAGCACCGCATCTAACAACGCAGGGTCGGTATGTGTGGTACGAATACGCCCACCCGTCATGACTGCCGCAGCAAGATATGAACCTGTTTCAATACGATCAGGGCAAACACTATATTCACAGCCTTGCAGCTCCTCAACACCTTCAATAACAATACGGTCTGTGCCTGCACCTTCAATTTTTGCACCCATTTTTTTCAGCATATTGGCTAAATCAACGACTTCTGGCTCACGCGCCGCATTTTCAATAATTGTTGTGCCTTCGGCTAAGGTGGCCGCCATCATCGCGTTTTCTGTACCACCCACGGTTACAACGTCAAACAAAATACGACCACCGCGCAAACGACCATCCACTTTGGCGTGGACATAACCTTTTTCGACGGTCACGGTCGCGCCCAGTGCTTCTAAGGCTTTGAGATGTTGATCAACAGGACGCGTACCAATCGCACAACCCCCTGGTAAAGACACATAGGCTTCTTTGAAACGAGTCACTAATGAACCTAACACAAAAATAGACGCACGCATGGTTTTGACCAACTCATACGGTGCAACCGATTGCGTCAAGGTATTGGCATTGACAATCACTTGGCCATTTTCGTGTTGTGTCAACGTCATGCCCATGTGCTTCAAAATCTTCATCATGGTACTAATATCATGCAAATGCGGGACATTATTGAGTGTGATGGGTGTGGACGCTAAAATGGTTGCTGCCAACAACGGCAACGCGGAGTTTTTTGCGCCCGAAATACGCACTTCACCTTCTAAGCGCGTGCCACCTGTAATCAATAATTTATCCATGAAGCATTTACTCTTGTTGGTATAGGTTGTGAAAATTAGAACACCGTAGATTAACAGCAAAAACAGATTAGCCAAATAGTTTAGCTTTACGCCATTCTTCTGGCGTTAGGGTGCGCATAGTCACCGCATGAATTGCACCACTGGCAATATGCTCATTCAGTGGCGCATAAACACGCTGCTGTTTAGCAACAGGACGTAAACTTGCAAATTCTTCACTGACAATCGTCACTTCAAACTTGCCACCTTCCCCACGAACACTGACTTCAACCGCATCAGGAAATGCCGCAACTAACACCGATTTAATCGCTTCGGGATTCATCATTTATCCTCAGTTAATTCAGGTAAGGCGGTGCTCAAACCACTGACACCAATAATGGCGCGTAGTTTGTCGGGCATATGGCTAATATGCAAGGTTTGCTGCGTTTTTGAGGCAATTCGCGTCCAAGACACCAACATAGCCACCACTAAACTATTACTGGTGGACAGCTCTTGCATATCAATAACGACTTTTTTACCTGCTTGTTGCAGCAGTTTTACGCCATCAGCACAGACTT
Source organism: Agitococcus sp. (assembly GCA_046590075.1). Taxonomy (GTDB): domain Bacteria; phylum Pseudomonadota; class Gammaproteobacteria; order Pseudomonadales; family Moraxellaceae; genus Agitococcus. Next base: position 5,594 of record JBKJUH010000146.1, on the reverse strand, counting down.
TTTCAGCATTATCAAAATGCACAACGCCTCCCAAATGGAGGCGTGAGTCTTGCAGCGTGAGTTTCGCCACAGGTTCAGACATATTAGTTACCTTTTTTGGTCTCAGCCGCAGGTACAAAATTGGCAATCGCTTTGTCTAAGTTACCATGATTTGCCTCGACAGTAGAAGCAAACTGATTTCTAAAGGTCAAACCGAGATTAATACCATTCAAAATTAAGTTTCGCACTTTCCATTGACCTTGTTTATCCAACACCATTTGATAAGTCACAGGCACAAGACCATTACTCGCGGTTTGAATATCCATGTCCACTTGTGCTTTTTTCGGGTCATTACCTGCTTTGTAGGGTTTGACGCTAAACTTTTCGTTTTCATACGCGCCTAAACCATTGGCATAGGTACGAATCAAACTTTGCTTAAACATCACTGTAAAATCTGCGCGTTGCTTATCATCGGCTTGACGGTAAAACTGCCCCATAACCCCTTTGGCAAAGCCTGTAAAATCAACATACGGCTCTATGTTTTCTTGGACAATGGCAAATAACAATTGCGGGTCTTTTTTATAAGTAGCACGCTCATTAACCAAACGAGTCGTTAGCTGCTCAGAAATACGTTGAACAAAATCTTTCGGATTTTCGACCGCATAGCTTAATTGAGCTGTTAATAACAACAAAGCCGCCAACATTAGGCTAAAAGCACGGTGCATAGGTTTAAACATTTTCATTATCCTCGTTAAAAACAGTTACCGTTAGAGGCTTCTGTATACTCAATTAGAACTCTTCTGCGTTAACAGGGGCTGTGGACGGAGCAGGTGTTGTGCTCTTATTTTCCGTGGCTTTGTTAAAGAGAAACTTCCCAATCAGATCTTCTAACACAAGTGATGATTGTGTCTGTTCGATTTCGTCACCGTTCTTGACAAAAGTGTCATCGGCACCTGGCACAATACCTATGTATTTCTCGCCCAATAAGCCTGCGGTTAAAATACTGGCTACAGAATCTGTACTAATCTCATTAACATCGTTATCAATTTCTAAGGTGACTTTGGCATTAAGTTTCTTTTTATCCAACTCAATGGAAGCCACACGGCCAATGGTCACACCTGACATCGTGACTTTTGAGCGCGGTGTTAAACCTGCAATATTTTGAAAATGGGCATAAACCTTATAGCTCGGCTGGTTCATTTCACTACTTAAGCCACTTACTTTGATGGCTAAAAAAAACAGTGCCGCTATGCCAGCCACTAAAAACAGACCCACGGCAAGCTCTAGGGTGCGAGTACGCATTACAAATCTCCAAACATAACGGCAGTTAAAATAAAGTCGAGTGCTAACACCGATAAAGAACCATAAACAACAGTGCGTGTAGTAGCGACAGAAATACCTTCTGCCGTTGGCTCGCAGTCATAACCTTGAAACAAGGCAATCCACGTTACCGCCACACCAAACACCACACTTTTAATCATGCCATTGACCACATCATCATAAAACTCGACCGAATTTTGCATATTCGCCCAAAATGAACCCGAATAAATGCCCAACCAATCAACTCCAACTAACATGCCACCAAAAATACCAACAGCAGAAAAAATCAATGCTAACAAGGGCATACTAATAAAGCCTGCCCAAAAGCGTGGCGCAATAATACGACGCAAAGGGTCAACACCTATCATTTCCATACTGGCTAACTGCTCTGTAGCCTTCATTAAACCAATTTCTGCGGTTAATGCCGAACCTGCACGCCCTGCAAACAATAAAGCCGTTACCACAGGCCCTAATTCACGCACTAAGGTCAATGACACCAGTGTGCCTAATGCCTGCTCACTGCCATAGGTAATAAGGATATTGTAACCCTGCAAACCCAGCACCAAACCTATAAACAAGCCTGAAACAACGATAATAGCAAATGACAACACACCAACAGCGTATAACTGTTTAATCAATAACGGAAAAGATGTTCTGAATTGAGGGGCAGCGACTAAGGCTTGCCACAAAAAAATGCCCGCAGCACCAATGGATTGTAATTTAGCGAGGGTGCTTGCCCCTAAACGACGAATAGATTCAACTATCACACGCCAACTCCTAGTTCTTCACTATAGCTTTTAGCGGGATAGTGAAAGCGTACTGGGCCATCAGGACTACCACTTAAGAACTGCTGTACAAAGGGAGAGTCCGAATTTCGTAACTCGTCAGGTGTGCCTGAAGCAATAATGGAGCAATTAGCAATCAAATAAATATAATCAGCAATGTGTAAGGTTTCTGGTACATCATGAGAAACAATAACCGTAGTCAACCCCAACGCTTCACGCAAAGTACGAATCAATGTCACCAATACACCTTTTACCATGGGGTCTTGGCCTGCAAAAGGCTCGTCATACATAATTAACTCAGGGTCAAGCGCAATGGCTCGCGCTAAAGCCGCACGACGCTGCATACCACCCGACAACTCCGCAGGCATTAACTGCCAAGCGCCACGCAGACCTACCGCTTCTAATTTCATTAGCACTAATTCATGTATCAGAGATTCTGATAACTGCGTATGCGCCCTTAAAGGAAAGGCAACATTTTCATATACCGACAAATCCGAAAACAATGCCCCACTCTGAAACAACATGCCCATTTTCGCTCGCGCTGTAAACAACTCACGACGGCTCATCTCTGGGACATTTTCGCCATTAACGAATACTTGACCGCTATCGGGATATAACTGACCACCAATAAAACGTAATAGCGTTGTTTTGCCACAACCTGAAGGCCCCATAATGGCCGTCACTTTGCCACGCGCAATTTCAAGATTGATGTTGTCGAAAATAGGGCGACTACCACGACTAAAACTGAGCTCACGAATGGACACCAGCGGAGTATCTGCTTCTGACTTCATTAACATAAGCCTTCAAATATGGAGGTGAGATACAACTAACATGAAAAGACAGACAAAAATACAAAATAAATACCAGCATAATTATGCTGGCGCTCATCTAGCGACAAGGAATTGCATCTCTCTTAATTTGAGGGCTTCCCACGAGAATGCGGTCAATTTGCGATTTACCGACCGCGCCCACATCTTTTATCAATATCCATTGTTCATCACGCGAAGTCGATGTCGCTTTAGACTCGACACGATAACCCAACGCTAATAGACGATTTTTAGTGGCGTCGACCTTATCAGGGCTGCTGACTGTACCCAAAGAAATGGCATTTGCGTATGGTGCATCTGTTACTACCGCGCCATCTATACCGCTTTTTTGTAAGTCTGCTAATACTGATTGCGCTTTAGCCACCGTAGAAAGTGGTGGAATATACAGCCAGTATTTATCACTAATACCACTAACGGAGGATACTTTGATATCAAATCCACTTTTTTCAAAAATAGCCCTGACTTGTCTCAACATATCGCCATCAAGAATAGGGCCAATACGATAACAAGACAAATCATCGTTGACCTTTACGCGGGCAATAGTATTCGATGAGATAGGTTTCTCTTTGTCCATAGCAACCAGATCAGTACGTTCAGCGAGAAGCTGCAAAGTTTTACCCTCCTGCTCAGCGACAACGACAACAATGCCTTGATTATGATTTTGCTGCTCAAAAAACTGCCACGCCAAAAACACAGCGTTAAATACCACCAACAGTCCAAAGACTAAAGGCATATCCATTCCTCTTATAATATCGGCTTACGCTGAATAGCCAAAGTAACGTTGCAAGCCTAGCAACAACAATTCAGGCATCATAACATGGGCATCTAGCAAATGTGGACTGAGCTTTTGAGCATCTCCACCCGTCAAAACCACTAGAACATCACTATTCGTTAGCTGTTTCAGTGCCAAAACCGCTCTTTCAATAGAGGCGACAAAGCTTAACAATACACCGTGATGCACTGCTTCACTGGTATTCGTACCAAAAGTAAGTGATGCGTTCGTTATATCATGCGGACGCACACGTTGTGTACCATGTATGAGAGATGATAACTGTAAATTCAGGCCTGGCAAAATATATCCGCCTAAATGTTGATTATTATTGACGACATCTATCGTTAACGCTGTACCACAACTCACCACACACACAGGCTGTAGACTCGCTACTGCTAATATATTTAGCCAACGATCTACCCCCAAAAACTCTGGGTTTTCATAAGCACACTGTATTCCCAACATGGCATTTGCCGTCTTGGCAAACTGAGGCACACATTGCCATAACCCCCAACAAACCTCCTCAAGCTGTTGATTGATAGAATCATCCAACACGGAAGATACACCAATAAAATCAACTGGCTGATAGAAATCAGCTGGTAAGCTGTACTTTAGTATGTCAGTAGAGTATTGATGAGCAACAGCATAATGAGCAACAACTATTTTCCCATCGCACAACCACAACTTAATTCGGGAGTTCCCCATATCAATAAAACAACAGCGAGTCATTGTTTAAAGTCCTGCGCTTGACGAAGTGACACTTCACCACCGTAAATTTGCATAACCCCTACTTCTGTCTCTAACAAAAGGTTACCTCGCTCATCAACACCTCTTGCGATACCATTTATGGGCTCTTGTAAGCCTAAAATAGTAACAGGTTGATTTTTATAGGCATCATAAACAAGCCAGTCTTTCTGCCACTCAGCAAAGCCTGTTTTATGATAATCAATTAATAAGGTAATTAATTCTGAAACAATAGCCGCCGAAACTTGTTGTCTATCAACTACTTGATTACAAATAGAATATAAATCAGTAGCAGGCTGAGTAATTTGCTGCTTAATGGCATCAGGCAACTGCAAATTCACACCAACACCAATAACGACCTGACATGCTCCACCCACTTCGCCTGTCATTTCTATTAACACACCTGCCAACTTTTGACCGTTATGCAAAATATCATTTGGCCATTTTAGCTGTAGATTCGCTGCGCCAACAGACTCCAATGCTTTAATAACAGCAACACCAACGGCTAAACTCAGTCCTTCAATAGCAGAAAAACCCTCTTTAAATATCCATCCTACTGAGCCATAAAAGTTGCCAGCAGGCGGCGACATCCATTCACGACCACGACGACCGCGCCCAGCTCCTTGTCGCTCAGCGATACAAACAACACCCGACTGAATATCTTTGGCTAAACTTTCTGCAACAACATCATTAGTAGAAGAAACCAACAAGGGAATATCAAGACTATGAATATGCGATTGAATTGATTGATGGATTTTTGACCATATAACATCTTTATCTAACAATTGAATTGGTGTGTGTAAGCGATATCCCTTACCCGTTACCTTATCAATGGCAAAACCAAACTCAGTCCACTGAGCAATACGGCTCGATATTGTTGTGCGGCTAACCCCTAAAGTTTGTGCTAACTGCACACCCGAATGAAACTGGCCATCGGACAATAGACGGAGAATATCCATAGTATTAAAGTAAAATTAAATGATGAATTTCAAGAGGATAACCTGAATAGTCCCATATTCCAATGAATAAAATTATTGACATGCTAAACTGCCCAAACAACAAAAAACCCCTTTAGGCATTGACCTAAAGGGGTTTTGTATTTGGCGTCTGGCGATGACCTACTTTCACATGGCGAATGCCACACTATCATCGGCGCGGAGGGGTTTC
>JBKJUH010000381.1:0-8459 GCA_046590075.1 Agitococcus sp. | reverse complement strand
TACACTACTACTCATAAAAACGATGGAAGCATCCGCAGATTGTTTAAGGAGTGGCAATAGGCTTTGTGTCAGTAGGTAAGGGGCGCGCAAGTTGATTTTCATCACTTCGTCCCATGTATCAGGGTCGTACATTTCTAAAGGCGTAATATCGCCCAAAATGCCTGCACAATGTAAGATGCCATCTAAGCGGCCAAATTCTTGTTCAATACTCTCTGCCATTTGTTGAAAGCTGGCATTGATGGCGGCACTAAAGTTGAGTGGAATAATCGCAGGTTGAGCATGGCCAGCGGCTTCAATTTCATCGTAAACGACTTCGAGTTTATGGGAATCACGGCCATGTAAAACGACTGTTGCCCCATATTGAGCATAGGTTTTAGCGGCGACACGACCAATACCTTCACTTGCGCCTGTGACTAAAATCACTTTATCTTTTAGTAAGTCGAATGCTGCTTCGTAAGCACGAATATCCGTGGTAATCATTATCATACCCTCAAGTGATTAATATATTATTGAAAATTAAAATGCTGAATTAAATCGCTGACCGTCTCAACACAATAATCGGCTTGCCAGTCGTTAATATGTTCCCCTTCTGGAATATAACCAAAACCAACGGCAATAGTTTTCATGCCTGCATTATTGCCTGCTTGAATATCACGAATATGGTCACCGACATAAATGGTCTGTTCGGGTGCGACATTCAAGGTATTACAGGCTAAAAACATCGGTTCAGGATGGGGCTTGGTTTGGCTAACATCATCAGGACAAACTAAGACCTGACAGCGTTCTGTCAATTGTAGGCCAGCTAACAGCGGTTCGCTGTAAATACGCGGTTTATTGGTAACAATTCCCCAAGGAATATTTTGTTGCTCTAAGGCGAGTAATAATTCGTCCATCTGTGAAAATAAACGACTTTCTTCGGCTAAACCTACGCGGTAGTTATCTAAAAACTCTTGGCGCAGGGCGGCAAACTCTGTGGATTCTAGGGCATATTCAGGAAAGCCAACTTGAATCATGGCGCGTGCGCCCGCAGAAACAGCAACACGAATTGCTTCATAAGGCAAAGCAGGGCGACCATATTTCAGTCGCAACGCATTGAGTACCCGCACAAAGTCGGGAGCAGTATCGACTAAGGTGCCATCAAGGTCAAATAACACCGCCGCAGGATATACACTCATGCTTCAGCCCTCGTATAAACCATATAATTAACATCCACATTCGGTGCAAGCCAATAGTATTTAGTCACAGGATTATAATGTAAACCTGTGCTTTCTTTGAGATTCAAATGGGCGGCACGAATCCAAGCGGCTAATTCAGAAGGGCGAATAAATTTATGATAGTCATGCGTGCCTTTGGGTAATAAACGTAAAATATACTCCGCCCCTAAAATGGCAAAAACATACGATTTAGGATTACGGTTAATGGTCGAGAAAAATACATGGCCATCGGGTTTGACTAACTGCTGACAGGCTTTAATAATGGCGGCAGGGTCGGGGACGTGCTCCAACATTTCCATGCACGTCACGACATCAAAGCTGTGCGGCTGTTCGGCAGCAAGTTGTTCCACGGTGATTTGTTGGTAAGCTAAGTTTTCTGTGCCAGTTTTTTCGGCGTGTAAACGGCCAACGGCTAACGGTGCAGCACCCATATCTATGCCTAACACGGTCGCGCCACGTCGCGCCATCGACTCGCTTAAAATACCGCCGCCACAGCCGACATCCAACACACGTTTGCCAGCTAAACCCACGCGCTCATCAATCCAATTTAAGCGTAATGGGTTGATTTGATGTAAAGGTTTAAATTCAGACTCCATGTCCCACCACTTGGCGGCAAGTGCTTCAAACTTGGCAATTTCAGCAGGGTCAACATTCAACGGCATATTGCTCATGTGGGCTTCTCAAAAGTGGCAAAATTCGGGTGCAGTATAATAGACAACGCCCATAGAAAGCTGCGAAAAACCACGATTTATGTTATATTGCGCGGCTGGATATTCAATGGAAATTGTGACTTACGCATCGTACTGCGATTAGCGTGTAAGTCGTAAACAGACGTTAAACAGCGTTGTTTAAACCTGTGCGTCGATTTCCAAAAAATAGCTAAGCGAGTGTGTGTAAAAGTTTAGCGTTCGCCCTGAGCTTGTCGAAGGGGGTTCGATACTTCGGCAAAGCTCAGTATCACCCTGAACGGAAAGAACAAGACAACTTAATATTTTGCGACTTAGGCACAAGAAGCCTAAGCATTGACCTAATTCATTGCTAACCTACAGCCATTTGAGAATACGCATGACAGACTTTGTATCCGAAATCGTCCCCGTCAATATTGAAGACGAATTGCGTCAATCGTATTTAGACTATGCCATGAGTGTAATTGTTGGGCGCGCCTTGCCCGATGTACGTGATGGTTTAAAGCCCGTTCACCGTCGCTCGTTGTTTGCCATGCACGAACTCAGCAATGACTGGAATAAGCCCTACAAAAAATCCGCGCGTGTGGTGGGTGATGTCATCGGTAAATACCATCCTCATGGTGATACTGCGGTTTATGACACTATCGTTCGTATGGCGCAGCCGTTTAGTTTGCGTTATTTGTTGGTCGATGGTCAGGGTAATTTTGGTTCGGTGGATGGTGATGCGCCTGCGGCGATGCGTTATACCGAAGTACGGATGACTCGTTTAGCCCATGATTTAATTGCCGATTTAGAAAAAGAAACCGTCGATTGGGTGCCCAATTACGACGGCACAGAAATGATTCCTGCGGTGATGCCGACGCGTATTCCCAATTTGTTGATTAACGGCTCGTCAGGTATTGCGGTGGGGATGGCGACCAATATTCCGCCTCACAATATCTCCGAAGTGTTAAATGCCTGTTTAGCTTATATAGATGACGACACCATTACCGTTGATGGTTTGATGCAGCATGTGACGGGCCCTGACTTTCCGACAGGCGCAATCATCAATGGCCGTAGTGGTATTGTTGAAGCCTATAGAACAGGTCGTGGTCGTATTCATTTACGTGCTAAACATCACATCGAAACTGATAACAAAACGGGTCGTCATACTGTTGTTTTTACTGAAATTCCCTATCAGTTAAACAAAGCACGCGTCATTGAAAAAATTGCCGAATTAGTGAAAGAGAAAAAACTCGAAGGCATTAGTGAGTTGCGTGATGAGTCTGATAAAGACGGTATGCGTATTGTTTTAGAACTCAAACGTAACGAATTGCCCGAAGTTGTCGTCAATAATTTATTTTCGCAGACACCCTTAGAAAGTTCATTTAGTTTCAATATGTTAGCCTTGCAAGATGGCCAGCCAAAACTGATGAATTTGCGTGATTTAATCTCGGCTTTTGTTCGTCATCGTCAAGAAGTGGTTACTCGTCGTACGGTATTTGAATTACGCAAAGCGCGTGAGCGTGGCCATATTGTCGAAGGTTTAGCAGTTGCTTTAGCTAATATCGACGACGTTATTCAACTGATTAAAACCTCAGCAACGGGTGCAGAAGCCAAAGAAAGATTGTTAGATAAACTGTGGGCGGAAGGTGGCGTATTAGCGTTATTAGAACGTACCACCAGCGATAAAAATGCTTGTAGACCCGAAAATCTACCTGATTATTTAGGCTTATTAGCCAACGGTTACAAGCTCTCGCCCGAACAAGCACAAGCGATTTTAGATTTACGTTTGCATCGTTTAACAGGCTTAGAACAAGACAAATTATTGGCGGAATATGAAGAGTTATTAGGCAAAATCAGTGGCTTATTAGCGATTTTGGCGGATGCTAAATTGTTGATGGATGTTATTCGTGGCGAACTAAAACAGATTTTAGAGACCTATGGTGATGCGCGTAAATCGGTCATTATTGCCTCGCGTTTAGATTTAAGTCGTGAAGATTTAACCCCCGACGAACAAGTGGTGTTAACGATTTCCCACACAGGTTACGCCAAAGTCCAACCGTTAAGTGATTATCGCGCGCAAAAACGGGGTGGTCGTGGTAAGTCAGCAACAGCCATGAAAGAAGAAGACTATATCGAGCATTTGTTAGTCGCCAGCACTCACGATACGGTGTTGTGTTTTACAACGATGGGTAAGGTTTATTGGATTAAAGTCTATGACTTGCCGCAAGCAGGGCGCGGTGCTAAAGGTAAGCCGCTTGTTAATTTAATGCAGTTAGACGAAGGCGAAAAAGTCACCACCATTTTACCGTTGCGTGTCTATGCCGAAGGTCATTTTATCTTTATGGCAACCGCAGATGGTACGGTAAAACGGGTTGAATTATCTGCGTTTTCTCGTCCACGGACTAACGGTTTAATTGCCATTAATTTAGAAGGTGATAATGCCCTGATTGGTGTGGCGATTACCGATGGCAGCCAAGACATTATGCTGTTTAGTAATGAAGGCAAAGCGATTCGTTTCCGTGAGTCCGATGTGCGGGTAGTCAGTCGTCAAGCGATGGGCGTACGCGGCATGAGATTACCAGTAGGTGCGCGAATTGTGTCAATGGCGGCGACTTCTGAGTTGGCCGAAGCTGCCGAGATTGTTGAAGTTGTTGCCTCAGAAGACGGTGAAACGGCTGTTGAAACAACAGAAGAACTTGAAATAAGCGCAACAACGACAGAAACGGAAAATGAAGCCGAAGATGACGTACTGGTTGTCTCTGCCGAAGAGCCACAAATTCTGACAGCTTGTGCCAATGGTTATGGCAAACGTACACCCGTCAGCAAATATCCATTGCGTAAACGTGGCGGCCAAGGCGTTATTGCCGTACAAACCAGTGAACGTAATGGCGAATTGGTTTCTGCTGTGTTAGTTAATCAAACCAATGAGTTACTGTTGATTTCCGATATGGGTACTTTAGTGCGTACACGTATTGGCGAAGTGTCGGTGCAAGGACGTAATAGTCAAGGTGTTACTTTAATTCGTTTGAGTGATGATGAACAGTTGGTGGGTATTGTTTGTTTAGATGTACCTGAAGAAGAAGTGTTTGAAGGCGAAGCGGAATTAGTGACAGAAGTGCCAGTCGTGGACGCAGATTTAGCTGTAGATGATGATGCTCCTGTGGCTGATGAGAATTTGGCTAGCGAGTAGTATTTATTTGCGAAGATATTCTTGCATTTTGTCTTTGCAGGGATGCTGTGGCACAGTTGTTTGAGGCATGGATGCCGAGTTCTGTGCCACAAATGGTTTTGCTTACTTTTGTCGAAACAAAAGTAAGGCCTGCGGCAGGCCACGGCAAAACGAACTGGAACAAATGATGGCACTTCGACAAGCTCTGTGCGAACGGTAAACTTTGTGTAGATATATGAATCCTACATACGGACACTGCAAGTTTTAATTGAATGAAAAGGTAATATTGATGCGCGCTTATAACTTTTGTGCGGGCCCAGCCGCTTTACCCGAAGCGGTATTAGCGCAAGCTCAACACGAACTATTGGATTATCACGGCAAAGGTTTGTCAGTGATGGAAATGAGTCACCGTAGTGCCGCTTATGTCGCCATTGCCGAACAAGCAGAGCAAGACTTACGCGACTTAATGAATATCCCCAGTAACTACAAAGTCTTGTTTTTACAAGGTGGCGCATCGCAACAGTTTGCCATGATTCCCATGAATTTATTGCGCGGCAAAACCTCGGCTGATTATGTCAATACAGGCATGTGGTCAGACAAAGCCATTAAAGAGGCGAAAAAATTCTGCCATGTCAATGTCGTTGCCAGTGATGAAGCCAATAACTTCCGCAGCGTACCCGCCTATAACACATGGAAAATAGACCCCGAAGCCGCCTATTTGCACTACACACCCAATGAAACCATTCATGGTGTGCAATTCGATTTTATCCCTGATAGTAATGTACCGTTAGTTGCCGATTACTCGTCGATTATTTTGGCCGAACCTTTAGATGTATCAAAATTTGGTTTGATTTATGCGGGCGCGCAAAAAAATATTGGCCCTGCGGGTTTGGTGGTGGTGATTGTTCGTGAGGATTTGTTAGGTGATGTTATTAAAGGCACACCGACAATGCTGGATTATAAGACTCATGCTGACAATGCGTCGATGTACAACACGCCTTCGACTTACGCATGGTATTTATCGGGCTTAGTGTTTAAGTGGCTAAAAGCTCAAGGCGGCCTTGAAGAAATGGCCGAAATCAATCAGCGTAAAGCAGCAACGCTTTATCACGCCATTGATACCATTGATTTTTATGCGAATCCTGTTGCTTTAGCCAATCGCTCCATGATGAATGTGCCGTTTACCTTAGCGAATCCCGCTTTAGAAAAAACCTTCTTAAAAGAAGCAGAAGCGCAAGGCTTATTAAACTTGGCAGGACATCGCTCTATTGGTGGTATGCGTGCCAGTTTATATAATGCTGTGCCAGAGGCGGCTGTTGATGCATTGGTGGCGTTTATGGCGGACTTTGCTAAACGCAACGGTTGAACATAAGAGATAATTTGATTCTACCAAAAATCATCATAGCTGAATTGAAATTAGTGTCATATACTCATGGTATATGACACGAGATTTCTATCATGCCTCCTACTGCTAAATTATTCATGAATGGCCGCAGCCAAGCGGTGCGCCTACCTGCTGCCTTTCGTTTTGAAGGGGTCACCGAAGTTTATATTCGTCAAAATCCCGAAACAGGCGAAATTATTTTGTCTCCTAAAAAAGCGACGTGGGATGACTTTTTTGCCTTACCTTGCCCTAGCGCAGAAGAAGCGGCGGGATTTATGGATGATAGGGATAAAGATGTTTGGCCAGAAAGGGATTTATTTTGATGTTGCGTTATATGTTAGACACAAATACCGTCAGCTTTTTGATGAAAGAACAAAAACCGTTTTTAGCGCAACGTATGGTGCAAAAAGGAATGGAACGAATCGCTATTTCTGTCGTGGTGGAGGCGGAATTATTGTGGGGTTTAGCCAAAAAATCACAATCGCCAATCATTCATCAACGAGTGGATGCATTTCTAGCACAAGTAGAGGTGCTAACTTGGGATAGGACAGTGGCTCAATCCTATGTCCAATTAAAACAGTTGATGCAAACCGATGGTTTGAATTTAGCAACCGCTGATATGCTTATCGCTTCCCATGCCTACGCCTTAGGTTTAACCCTCGTCACCAATGACCAAGCCTTCTTTAAACTGCAACCGCTCTTAGACGTACAAGATTGGACAGTGTAGAATAGCTCTAATTTTTTAGCCTTTAAGCACTGTGCCATGACACAACCTAAATTGCCTACACTACCCAGTATTCGCCAAGAAATAGATAATATTGACCTGCAAATTCAACAGCTTATTAATCAACGTGCTGAGTGTGCCAAACAAGTCGCACTGATTAAACGTGCTGAAGACCCGAGCATTAAAAGTTTTTACCGCCCCGAACGCGAAGCGCAAGTTTTGCAAATGGTGATGGAACGACAAAAAATCATCAAAGAAGCCCAACAAGAAGGGCTGGCAGGTGAAACGGTTGCGCGTTTATTTCGTGAAATTATGTCGGCATGTTTGGCTTTGGAATCCCCGTTAAATATTGCCTTTTTAGGGCCAAACGGCACATTTACCCATACTGCCGCGTTAAAGCATTTTGGCCATGCCGCATTAACACAACCCTCAGCAACCATTGATGAAGTGTTTCGGGAAGTCGAAGCCCAAAGTGTCAATTATGGTGTGGTGCCTGTCGAAAACTCCTCCGAAGGTGTGGTCAATCATACCCTTGACTGTTTTATGGGGTCGTCATTAAAAATTATTGGTGAAGTGGAGTTACGCATTCATCAAAATTTGTTGGTGGCAGAAGGCACGCAAATCAAAAACATTTCGCGTATTTATTCGCACCAACAATCCTTGGCGCAATGTCGTAAATGGATAGATGCCCATTTTCCCAAAGTAGAGCGTATTGCGGTTTCTAGTAATGCCGAAGCCGCCCGTTTAGTAAAAGGTGAATGGCATTCCGCCGCCATTGCAGGCGAAACAGCAGCCGAATTGTACAGTTTGAAAAAACTCCACGAAAATATCGAAGATAATCCCAACAATACCACGCGCTTTTTAATTATTGGCACCGAAGAATATCCACCCAGTGGCGATGATAAAACCTCATTAATTGTTGCGGCTCATAATGAAGCGGGTGCGTTGTATCATATTTTAGAGCCGTTTTATCGTCATCATATTTCGCTAACACGCATAGAAACCCGACCATCACAAAATGATATTTGGTCGTATGTGTTTTTTATTGATTTTGAAGGTCATCAACAAGACCCAGTTGTTAAAACTGTTTTGGCAGAAATTCAAGGTAAAGTTCGTGAATTGCGGATTTTGGGGTCATATCCCAAAGCGGTATTGTAAATTTTAACCGAATAAGTGAAATGTCGTAGGCTGGATTTAAACCCAGCACCCAAAATATTTCAGGAAAAAACTCATGTCATGTGATTTTTTAGCTTTAGCTAATAGTGGCGTACAAAAGTTATCGCCTTACCAAACAGGC
>JBKJUH010000233.1:0-3446 GCA_046590075.1 Agitococcus sp. | reverse complement strand
CACTGGTTCCAGAAAACATAGCAGCAACTGCGCAAGTGCAAGCATTAGCGACCGAACAGTTAGTAGGCCTGTTGTCTAAACTGCAAGAGATGCAGCCAAAAACGAATTTGTCAGATGATGACTCCTCGCCTACGGTGAATGAGGTGCGTGGCGGTATTCGTCGGGGCTTAAAGTCGGATGCTAAAACAGTCGAAGCGGTTAGGCAGGCCGACGAAGATGTGATTAATCTGGTATCCATGCTATTTGACTTTATTTTGGATGATGATGATTTGCCAATGGCCATGAAAGCTTTATTGGGTCGTCTGCAAATTCCTTTATTAAAAGTCGCCATTATTGATAAATCGTTTTTTAATGCCGAAAAACATGAAGCGCGTCAATTATTAAATTTATTGGCCAAAGCGGGTATTGGTTGGAATCAAAAAGACCCGAGTGGCGATGCGCTTTATACCAAAATTGAAGAAACGGTCTTTAGAATTCTCAATGAGTTTATTTCGGATATCACCATTTTTAATGACTTATTGAAAGAGTTTTCAGAGTTTTACGACCAACAACAAAAACGTACTGACTCAATAGATAAACGTACGCGTGAGGCCGAAGAAGGGCGTGCCCGTGCAGATATGGCGCGCGCAATGGTGCAACAAACGCTCAATCGTCGTTTAACTGGTCGGCAGTTGCCTGTTGTTGTCGTTAAGTTGTTACAAGAAGGTTGGAAGCACGTTCTTTATATTAATTGTTTGAAAGAAGGCACAGAGTCCGAACCATGGAAACAAGCCGTTAAAGTCGTTGATGCGGTGGTTTGGAGTGTCATTCCGCAAGCAGGTGCAGACTGGATTGCGCGTTTAAGAAATGTCTCGCCAAAACTGATGAACAGCCTAAAAAAAGGCTTATCTGCGGTTAATTATGATGCCTTAGCAACAGAATCATTGCTTAAAGAATTAGCGCAAGTTCATTTGGAGTTAATGGGTGGGCACGCTCTGCCTACGGTAATGGTCGTTGATTCTGATGCCGCACGCGCGGAGTCACCCGTAGCAGGAACGATTTCTGCTGACCAGATGAATGCAGGCAATATGACGTCGGCAACGACAGTGATATTACCGAGTGACAGTTTACAACCTGCGGTTTCAGAAACCTTACCCAGTGATGATGAACATGTGCAAAAGGTCAATCAACTGAATGTCGGTAGTTGGGTGGAATTTGTACAGACAGATCGACGTGACCGTCATAAATTGGTGGCGCGTATTCGTTCGGTAGATAAATTGATTTTTGCCAATCGCCGCGGCATTAAAGTCGCTGAAATGACCGCTATGAAGTTGGCTGTTGATATGAGTCAAGGCCGTGCGCGTATTATTGAAGAAGCGCAAGTATTGGATCGCGCTTTAGAGTCAGTCATTGGTAATTTACGAACTTTAGGTGAGCAGCAACAAGCCGCTTCGGCCAATAAAGACAAATAACACGAGTATTTTATGGTATGAAAGTCAGTGATGACGGTTGGCTGGACTCGGCTCGCCGTTGTCCTTCGCCTAATTTTAACCCACGTCCCGTTGTACCAATTAGTTTGGTCGTTGTTCATAATATCAGTCTTCCCCCTCAACAATTTGGTGGTGCTTATATTGAGCAATTATTCACCAACTGCTTAAATCCTCTTGAGCATCCTTATTTTGCCGAAATCGCCCATTTACAGGTTTCTGCCCATCTGTTAATTCGACGTGATGGTGAAATTGTTCAGTTTGTGCCGTTTTTGGCAAGGGCATGGCACGCGGGGCAATCGGAATATCAAGGCCAAGTCAATTGTAACGATTTCTCCATTGGTATTGAGCTAGAAGGCAGTGATGATATTGCCTATGAAGACATTCAATATCAACAACTTAGCCAAATAATCGTACGCTTACAACAGACTTATCCTGCTATCAAAAACCAGATTACAGGGCATTCAGATATTGCCCCCCAGCGTAAAACAGACCCTGGTGATGCCTTTGACTGGCAAAAATTAAGGTATCATCTCGCTCATCAGAAAACTGAATGAAGTGGATATTATGAAATTACTGCTGCTCTTAATCATCCTAGTCTGTCGAGAGTTAGTAGTCGAAGAATTACGTGTGCTTTTAACGCGGCCTTTGCGTCAATGGCGCGATAGCCTATTACCCTTTAGAGAAGGGCGGGTGGCCTCGGTATTGGCGATGTTGGCATTGATTGTCTTGACCCCTGCGTTGTTGACGGCATTGTTATTGTTATGGGCGAGCATGGCAACTTGGGGGATGTGGAGCCATTTAATCGTGTTGGCGGTGTTAGTTCCAGTGTTTATGGATAGACGACTGCCTTCCGTGTTGTTGACGTATCGTCAGCAATGGTTAGCTGCACCTGTTGTTGAAGCACCCGATATGCAATTAAAACAAGCACGTTTACACATGATTAGCAGTTTTTTGCAGGAAGTTTTTACGCCTTTGTTTTGGTTTCTATTATTGGGGACATGGGGCGTGATTGTGGTGTTAATTTATTATGGCTTACGGCTCTGTGCTGAGTCATCGGTAGATTCAGATATAGCTGACGTCGCTAAACGCTGGATGACCGTATTTGATTGGTTGCCGAGCCGACTATTGGCCTTGTCGTTTGCGTTAGTTGGGCAGTTTGTTGAAACGTGGCGTTATTGGCTGGCTAACATTCAGTCGTTTAAAGTTTCTGCCGTCGATTTTTTGGATGCAGCCGCTGAGCAAGCCGAGCCACTGGCTAAAGGTCAAGTATTATCCCCTAGCTTACCGATGGCATTAGTACAGATGTTGGCTGCTTACGAGTCGTTGTGCTATCGCAGTATGATGATTTGGGTGGTATTGTTTGCCTTGCACGTCGTTTTTTGAGCATTATGGGGTTGGGTAAACTCATGTGTTTACCCTGTTTTTTTGATGGGTTTCGTACCTCAATCCATCGCGTACTTATTATCTTAAGAACATTATGGGGCGATAAATGAATCTGCAAAATTTTTATCAAGATGCTGACCCAACCGAAACCCAAGAATGGTTAGAAGCTTTTGCCGCTATTGTCGAACGTGAAGGTGCAGAGCGTGCGCAGTTTATTTTGCAGGTGCTTAATGCCCATGCTCATCGTTATGGTGTGCATTTATCGCGTTTAAATACACCCTACCTTAATACCATTTCTCCCCACGAAGAACCTGCTTTTGCAGGCGACCCTTATATGGAGCGTCGTATTCGCTCACTTATTCGTTGGAATGCCTTAGCAATGGTGATGCGTGCTAATGATAACGATGACGAATTAGGCGGCCATATTGCGACCTTTGCTTCCAGTGCCACTTTATATGACGTGGGTTTTAACCATTTTTTTCGCGCACCAACCGACACCTTTGGTGGTGATTTAATTTATTACCAAGGCCATTCTGCACCTGGTATTTATGCGCGTTCCTATTTAGAAGGACGTATTAGCGAACAACAACTCGA
>JBKJUH010000229.1:0-5692 GCA_046590075.1 Agitococcus sp. | reverse complement strand
GCGTGAACTCGAAGACTCCGCCATTTGGAACTTTCCCGAACAAGCTCAAGCCTTAGGTAAAGAGCGTTCTGAGTTAGAAAACAGCGTCGGTGTGTTAGATAAACTGACCGCTTCGGTGGGCGATGCTCAAATGATGCTCGATTTGGCCGTTGAAGCGGATGATGAAAGTCTATTAGACGATGTCAAAGCCGAATTAGATGGCGCGGAAAAGTTAGTTGCAGACTTAGAGTTTCGCCGTATGTTTAGCGGCGAAATGGATATGAATAACTGTTTTGTCGATATTCAGTTTGGTTCAGGCGGTACAGAAGCACAAGATTGGGCGGGTATGTTACTGCGGATGTACTTACGTTGGATTGAACGTCACGGCTTTAAAGGCGAGTTGATGGAAGTCTCCGACGGCGAAATTGCAGGCATTAAAAGTGCTACCATTCGCGTAGAAGGCTTTTATGCTTTTGGTTGGTTGCGCACCGAAACAGGCGTGCATCGTTTAGTGCGTAAATCACCGTTTGACTCAGGCAATGGTCGTCATACCTCGTTTGCCGCTGTCTTTGTGTCGCCAGAAGTCGATGATAATATTGAAATCGACATCAATCCATCAGACGTGCGTACCGATACTTATCGTGCCAGTGGTGCAGGTGGTCAGCACATTAACAAAACCGACTCGGCAGTTCGCTTGACACATATTCCCACAGGTACAGTGGTTGCTTGTCAAAATGAACGCTCACAACACGCTAACCGTGACACGGCATGGAAAGTCTTACGCGCACGTTTGTATGAGTTGGAAGTATTAAAGAAAAACTCCGCCAAACAAGCCTTAGAAGATACGAAATCCGAAAATGGTTGGGGTAGTCAAATTCGCTCTTATGTGCTTGACCAGTCACGCGTCAAAGACTTACGGACGAATGTTGAACATTCTCGTCCTGATACCGTATTAGATGGCGATTTAGACGCATTTATTGAAGCTTCATTGAAGATGGGTTTGTAATTTTAGAGAGAACACCATGAGTCAACCAACACCCGAAGTACACGTTTCCGAAAACGAATTGTTTGCCTTGCGCCAACAAAAATTAACTGACCTTCGCAGTCAAGGCCAAGCGTTTCCTAACGATTTTCGTCGTGACAGTTATGCCAATAAGCTACAAGCGCAGTTTGTCAGTAATACCAAAGAAGAACTAGAAGCAGGCGAAAAGCAATATGTTGCGATTGCTGGCCGCATCATGCTTAAACGTGTCATGGGTAAAGCCAGTTTTATTACTGTGCAAGATATGACAGGTCGTATTCAATTTTATGTCGCGCAAAATAGCATTGGCGAAGCCATCTATGCCGATTTCAAAACATGGGATATTGGCGATATTGTTGGCGGCAAAGGTTATATCTTCAAAACCAAAACAGGCGAGCTGTCTTTGCATATTGAAGAACTGCGCTTACTGACAAAATCACTTCGTCCATTGCCTGATAAATTTCACGGTCTGTCTGACCAAGAAGTCAAATATCGTCAGCGTTATGTCGATTTAATCATGAACGAAGACGTGCGTAACACCTTCAAAATTCGCGCGCAAGTGATTGATG
The DNA here is from genome assembly GCA_046590075.1 of Agitococcus sp. Taxonomy (GTDB): domain Bacteria; phylum Pseudomonadota; class Gammaproteobacteria; order Pseudomonadales; family Moraxellaceae; genus Agitococcus. The sequence continues at coordinate 4,123 of JBKJUH010000229.1, read as the reverse complement.
GTATTCGTCGTTTCTTGCGTGAGCGTGATTTTATGGAAGTGGAAACACCGATGATGCACGTCATCCCAGGTGGTGCGGCAGCCAAACCGTTTGCAACGCATCATAACGCTTTAGATATGCCGTTGTTTTTGCGTATTGCACCTGAGTTATACCTCAAGCGTTTAGTGGTCGGTGGTTTTGAGCGCGTGTTTGAAATTAACCGTAACTTCCGTAATGAAGGCGTATCTGCGCGTCATAATCCTGAATTTACCATGATTGAGTTTTATCAAGCCTATGCCGATTACAAGGACTTGATGGACTTAACCGAAGCGATGTTAAAAGCGGTTGCCGAAGATGTATTAGGCAAAACCGAAGTTGATTATCAAGGCGAAGTCTATGATTTTGGTGCGCCCTTTGCCCGTATCAGCATGGTGGACTCGATTTTGTTGCACAATCCCCAATACACGCGAGAGCAGTTGTGGGATAGAGAGCAAGCCGCCGCGATTGTCGAAAAAGACTTAAAAGAAAAAGTGAAACCATCGTGGGGTGTAGGCAAATTACAAACCATCATTTTTGAAGAAACGGTCGAAACGAAGCTGCGTCAGCCAACGTTTATTACTGAATATCCAGCCGAAGTGTCACCATTGGCGCGTCGTAACGATGCCAATCCATTTATTACTGACCGTTTCGAGTTTTTTATTGGTGGTCGTGAAATTGCCAATGGTTTTTCTGAATTAAATGACCCCGAAGACCAAGCGGCACGTTTTATGGAACAAGTCGCGGAAAAAGACGCAGGTGATGACGAAGCCATGCACTACGATGCTGATTATATTCGTGCTTTAGAATATGGTTTGCCACCGACCGCAGGTGAAGGCATTGGTATCGACCGTTTGGTGATGTTGTTTGCTAATGCGCCGTCGATTCGTGATGTTATTTTGTTTCCGCATATGCGTCCTGAAGTGTTGTAGTTTTAGCCCACATCGCTGAATAAAAAACCCACTGCACGTGGGTTTTTTTTGCTTCAGGTGCTTGTGGTTTTTAATGAGAATGATTATCATTAATAATACCAGCCATTAGACAGGATAGCTTTATCATGCAAGTACAAGAAAGCAGTAGCCGTATTATGCCTACTCGTCGTTTTCCTACCATTGAATCAATAAATCTGTTTGCCGTCAGTCGTGAAATTCGCATCAGTCACGAAGGCGAAGAGTATCGTTTACGCATCACCAGCAACAATAAATTGATTTTGACGAAGTAGTTTATTTTGTAGGGGCGAATTAATTCGCCTACAAGCTACTCATAAAACTAGATTTATTTTCTAGGCGGTTTGCGATGATCTTGCCACACCTTTTCCATCATTAAATAGGTAAAAGAAGCAGACCAGCCAATCATTAATAAACCTAATAAAGCCTCAGCCCCCGCAAGTAAGCGCATATGGCCGTGAGGTAAAATGTCGCCAAAGCCTAATGACGTATAGACAACAGCTGAAAAATAGAAAAAACTAAAAAAATCGCTATTTTGTAGGCCATGAAAACTGCCAATCGCTAAATGATTAGTCAATAAATAATAAGCGCAAGCAAACACCAAAACTTCAACAGTGTGAGCAAAAAATGCCCCATAAATCACCACTAAAATTCTGAAGCGAGGCGGTATTTTTAGTTTAGGAATAATTTCTGAAATAAGTCTTAACACTTCGTAATGAGTAGTGACCGTCAGAAATACTAAAAATAGGGTACTAGCGGTAGCAATCAGTAAGTTGAAAGAGTTGGTCATACGGTTTCAATATTAACGCACATTTAAATGCGCTTGATGATAGCTGTTTATGACTTACGCGGTTATCGCTTATTTGCTCACATTTCAGCCGCTTTAGGCGGCTTTATGTTCACAAAACGCGCTAATCGCGGTGCGATGCGTAAGTCCTGAGTTTCAGACCTTCGTCGATAACTCCGTATGTTGTACAATGATAAGAGGGTGATGTTAGCTCACCCTTTAAGTTGGTTCCATGTAACAGATTTATAGGTTTAGCGAGGATGGCTAACATTGACAGCAATAGGGCATTCGCCCCAAGCTTCAGGCGTATCTGCTTCGGCTAGCACTACAAAAAAATCATTTATTGCAAGAAAAAGTGTATGAAACAACTGATTAATAACTAACATGATCTCACCTCTTTGACGAGTTTATCTAATCTTCATTATCAGTATAGGCCAATTTTCAGAAGATACGAGAGCTTAATATTACCTTTGGTCGTTGAGTATCAACCACCTAGTCTAAAAAATCGCTTAATGCCATCTAAAATGCGCGCTTGGTGTTGGTCGTGGTTTTCAGTAGAGCCTTGTTGTACAGCAACTAATTGCCGATTGCGTTCACTCAGGATATGAGCAAAAACTTCGGCGAGTTCTGGCCGCGAATGTAGGATTTGCTCAAAGCCTTGTTTGTCAATGCGATAACATTCAACATCGGTTTTGGCAATGACGGTGGCTCGACGTGGCTCACCCGTCATGAGCCCCATTTCGCCAAAGACACGACCCGCAGGCAAACTGGTTAAAAACTTCCGTTCCTGTGCATTGACTTCATACCAAATATCCACTTCGCCATTAATTAATACATACAACCAATGAGCGACAGCGCCTTGACGGGTAATAATGTCGCCTTTGGCAAAGGGTGTGTAGGTGAGTGTGTTGGCAAGATGCGTACGTTCGTCTTCAGACAGGGTCGAGAATAAATCCATTTTGCGTAAGTTGTTTTTTCGCATCGCCAGTTCTGCATCCTGTAGCCGAGTTTCGCGTTCTACCGATTCGGTGGTCATTTGTATGTCTAACGCAGGCGACGCTAAGCAGTAACTTTGACGTTGCAAGGCGGCAAAAATATGAATACGGACAGTGCTATCAGTTGGGTCGTCAATCTGCGCATTAGTGAGCCAGTAACGGACAGCATAAACCGATAAACCATCTTTATAGTTCATGAGTACACAATCTGGCGCAGGGCTTTTACTCACTAAAGGGATTTCGGCTTCGTTCAATGCTTTGTTGATACTAGCAGTAACTCGTTGGGGTGGGATTTTGTTATTGAGAGAAAAATAAAGCCAACGTCGCCATTGTGTCACATCATCACTGCCGACAATCGTGACTTTGGCTTTCATCAGTAAGCTGTTGGGGATAACAACTATCTCACCATTACGGGTACGAACCGCAGTATGTCGCCAATGCACTTCGATGACTTGACCGCTAATATCATCCACCTTAATCCAATTGCCAATGCTGACCGATTTATCCAGTTGTAAGGCCAATCCCCCTAAAATATTACCCAACGTATCTTGCATCGAAAAGGCAATAATCCCCGTAATCACCGCTGATGTAGTGACTAAGCCCGTAAAGTTAACCCCTGCTTGGCTCATACGCACCATGCCCCAAGCCACATAAGCCAGCACGAGAATAATGTCTTCTAAAATACGCGGCGGCGTTAGGCGAATGGTCGGCAAAAATACCCGAAATAACGTTAGGCCAAACAGTCGAATGGTGAGTAAACCAACGACGATAACGGCGATTTCGTCTAAAATGCGCGCGGGCATTAACATGCCTAGCGTGTGACTAACACCACCAGCGAACGCGGACAGCATCGCAAACAGTAAAAAAGCGAGTGAGTGTTTAAGAATGCTCCAGCCTTCAGCACGGGCATGTATTAATATCAATAGAAAAAGGGCAATTAAAACAAAGGCATTGGCATATTCAGCATGCCAAACGTGGGCGAGGGTGTTGTTAATATTGTTAATGAGGGTGTCTGGCATTGGGGGCTCTTTTAGGTTTATTTCTTTTTATGTATTCGATATTTCCAAAGCATAAGCCCCTTAGCCCCATAAAAAAAGCCTCGCGGTTGTTAGCAACGAGGCTTTTTAAGCAAATTCAATCCCCTCTCCCGCTAGGAGCATAGGTATCTACATAAGTTTTGAGTGATGAATGAGTCAATAAAATGCGTTAAATTCCCCTCTTGAGAGGGGTTAGGGGTGTGTTAATGGTAAAAAGCACGGGTTTCTGTGCCATTAAACCCACCCCTAGCCCCTCCGAGGAGGGGAATTTCATCGCTATAATCTTGTCTCATGCCACCTAAAAAAGATGTGTAGATATCTATGGTTAAGAGAGAGGAGGAA